>CAXGVD010000409.1:0-3180 GCA_964012695.1 uncultured Opitutia bacterium | reverse complement strand
AAACCTGTATCATGCCCCAGAAGCACAATCCGGTCATGAGAGTGGCCGTCACGATTCCCGGCCCCGCTAGGTAAAAGGCGTTCATGAACGATTTCTTAAAGGTGTGCACATCCAGCGCGAAGCCCGCCTCGAAGATGAGAATCGGCAGGAAAACATATAGAATCAGGTGCCCATCCAAGTTCCCGGCGAAGGTGATTGCGCCGCTCAAGGTGTCGACGAACTTCCCCCACAAGCCCTCAGCGTGGGCGGAGTGCCCGCCTTCGTCTCCGTGGCCGTGGCCGCCGCCGTGCGGGCCGTAGGCACGGTTTAGCCCGCCCATGGCAAGGCCGATGAGCAGAAGGAGCACGGTGAAGGGTAAGGGGACTTTATTCAGGAAGTGCTTGGTGGCGGCCCCGATGACCAAGGCGACGATCAGGAAGAAAAGCCCGTAAAGGTAGTCATGCCCGCCGGAAGAGGCGAGGACAGAAGGGAGGAGAAGCGAAGCGTTCATGGCGTGGGAAGGTTGACTGGATGCCAAGACCAACGAAACACTCCTGCCTTGCCAAGGGTAAAAATACCACACCATGGCGTCACCTCCGTTCATCGTGGCTAATGATGGAGTCAGCGAGAGTGCCGCTTTGTTGCCCTTCAAGGACGGGCGGGGTACGTTCCCAGAAGGATGAAAAATATCTTTTCGTGTGGCTTGCCCGGCCCCGTGACGATAAGAACCGTGGGTATGACCTCCTCTCTCCGAATCGCCTTCCTCGGTGCTGGCATCATGGGTGCGCCCATGGCCCGCAACCTTCTGAAAGCTGGTTTCCCCCTAACCATCTGGAACCGCTCGGGCTCCAAAGCCGAGGCCCTCGTCGCCGACGGAGCCGAACTCGCCCCATCTGCCCAGGAGGCGACGAAGGACGCGGAGGTCGTCGTAACCATGCTCACGGACGGCGCGGCGGTGGGCGAACTGCTCTTCGAGAGAGGCGCGGCGGCGGGCATGAAGCCGGGCACTCTCTTCATCGACATGAGTTCTATCTCGCCCACCGAAGCGAAGGCCCACGCCGCACGTCTCGCCGCCCAAGGCGTCCGTTGCCTAGACGCTCCCGTGTCCGGAGGCTCTCAAGGAGCCGCGAGGGGCGAGTTAACCATCATGGCCGGCGGTAAAACCGAGGACTTTTCCTCGGCTAAACCCGTCTTCGCCGCCCTTGGACGTGCCACCCATGTCGGGCCGACTGGAACGGGGCAACTTTGCAAGCTGGCCAACCAAGTCATCGTGGGCGTGACTATCGGGGCCGTTTCCGAAGCCTTTCTGCTGGCAGAAGCAGGAGGGGCCGACCGCGGCAAGGTGCGCGAAGCACTACAAGGCGGCTTCGCCTCTAGCCGTATTCTGGACGAGCACGGCCTCCGCATGGTAAAGCAAAATTACGAGCCAGGAGGTCCCGCCAAGTACCAGACGAAAGACCTGAACAACGCCCTCGCCGAAGCCGAGGGAGCGGGCCTGGACCTACCCGTTACCCGTCTCCTGCGAGAATTGTTCTCCGCTATGACCTCCGGCCCACTCGGGGAAAAGGACCACAGCGCTCTTCTTCTCTACTTAGAAAAGCGAAACGGGGATGAGGGCTGAACTCGTGCAGTCTTAGGCCACGCGCTCCACGACGAGGGGAGAGGGATTCGGGCGTTTAGGGGCGAGACGATAGGCCGCCTTGAAGTATTCCATGGCGGACTCCAGACGGGCTTCGTCGTTGTAGTGGATTTGCATCAGGGGCTCGCCCTGCTTCATTTGCGTACCCACCTTGCAAAGCTCGGAACAGCCCACGGCGGGATCGAGCTTGCCCTTTTCGTCGAAGGCAAGTTTGTGCACACCTCGGGCGAGTTGGCCCGCGTCGATGGTGTGGACGTAGCCACGCTTGGGAGCGGGCAGTTTCTTGACGTGCTTGGCTTGGGGAAGCTTCTCGGGGTCGTCGATGCAGGCGGTCTTGCCGCCTTGTGCCTCCACCATTTGCTTGAACTTCTCCAAGGCGGATCCGTCCTCCAAGTGCCGCCGCACGGTTTGCTTGGCGGAGAGCGTGGAACCGGCCACGCCAGCAAGGCGGACGATTTCCATGCCCAACTTCATCACCAAGTCCTGGAGGTCGGCAGGGCCTTCTCCCTTGAGCAGTTCGATGGCTTCCTTGATTTCCAAGGCAGTGCCAACGCTGTCGCCCAAGGGTTGGTTCATGTCGGTAACCAAAGCAACGCAACGCCGCTTGAGCGAGCGGCCTACCCGGGTCATGGTGCGGGCAAGTTGCTTGGCGTCTTCGGCGCTCTTGATGAATGAGCCCTTACCCCACTTAACATCCACCACCACGCCTTCGGCTCCCGAAGCCAGCTTGCGGCTCATGGCTCCGGCGGTGATGAAGGGAATGGAGGGAATAGCCCCGATGGTGCGGCGCAGTTCGTAGAGCATGGACTCTACTGGAGAAACCTCCTTGTGACGCTCCACGAAGATGCAACCAACCTTGCGGACCTGAGCGGCGAACTTTTCGAGGTCGCACTTCGTCTTCACGCCGGGAATGGCGGAGAGCTTGTGCAGGCCAGAGATAAGGAACTCTTCGTCGATGCCGTTCATCATCGGCATGGCCACGCCGGCAGCGGCAGCCAAGGGGCCGAGTACGAGCGAGGTTTTGTCCCCCACCCCTCCCGTGGAATACTTTTCAATCTTCGGACGGGCAACGTCCATCAGTTCGATGACCTCCCCGGAAAGCATCATTTCCTCCGAGAAGCACGCCGTTTCCTGAGCAGACATGCCCTGAAAGTAAACAGCCATGACCCACGCGGCCTGCTGGTAGGGCGGCATCTCCTTGTCTAGTATGGAATCGACGAGGAAGCGGATTTCGTCCTCCGTGAATTCGTTTCCGTCCCTCTTCTTCTCGATGAGATAGGCGAAGGACGGCTTGCTGTTCTTGGGGATAGACTGGATGTTTTTTGGCATGTCGAAACCTCCTCAGGCATAAGTTAAGTGGTGAACGGGGTTCGTTCGCAAAGTATTGTTGCATAGACTATTTCGACGCTCCTTGTCGAGCTTTTATTGAGCTGACGAAAAGACCGCTTGACCCTTTCCCTGCAGGCGTTTGCATGTCCGCCCCCATGCAGATTACCTACGACCTCATGCCCGCCTTGGACGCCGAGTTGCGGGCCGCCGCCGCCCAGACGGAGATTTTCGAC
>CAXGVD010000408.1:0-3189 GCA_964012695.1 uncultured Opitutia bacterium | reverse complement strand
TGCTCCTTACGGATTCCGGCGGGATGCAGAAGGAGGCTTTCTTTCAACGAACGCTCTGCGTCACGATACGTTCAGAAACCGAGTGGAAGGAATTGCTTCCCGGCGGACACAATCGGTTGGCGAGGCTTGGTTTGGACTCCATTCCAGACAAGGTCCGCGAGGCGCTTGCGGCGGAACCCGACTGGGACGTCCCTCTGTACGGAGACGGACGTTCCGCCGAGACCATCGCGGAGGCACTGGGTGCTTTTCCGTTCGAGGTTTCTTCGAGTGAGTGAAGGTTGCCTTGGTCACTTCCGAGTTTCCGCCCATGCGGGCGGCGGCGGCGGCGCGTGCTGGGCCTTGGGCGGAGGTCATGGCGGAGGGGAGACACGATGTGGTGGTGTTGACTTCGAAGGAAGGAACGGGCTCGCCGCGCCAAAGTTTGGGGGTGGAGGTTTCTCCTTTCGGCGCGCCTTCCAATCGAGCGGGCTTGGCGAAGAGGTTCTGGCAGGAGGTGAGGCTTGGGATGGACTTGGCTCGGAGGTTGAGGGAGATGCGGCCGCGGCCAGACGTGTCGGTCATCACCTCGCCGCCTTTCTTCATGGCTTGCCTGTGTGCCCGAGCGGCAAGAAAGTCTCGGATCCCGTACCTGTTCGACGCTCGGGACCGCTACCCTCAAGTCCTGTTCGATCTCGGCGTGCTGGCTCCGGGCGGCTTCTCGGGGCGGATTTTGCGGATTTGGGAACGGGACGTGTACGCAGGAGCCGGCTTGGTCACTACGGTCACCAAGGGTCTGAGGCGGGACTTGGGCGAGGTGGTGGGGCGCGACAAGGTGGAGCTGGTACCGAACGGTTTCGACGGAGCGGCTTTCACGGAGGAACATTTACGGGTCCCGAAGAGGGAGCGTTTCACGGTGGTTTACCACGGTCGCCTCGGTCGCTTCTACGAGGTGGAGGCCTTGCGGCATTTGGTGACCGAAACGGCGAAGCTGGACCCGGAGGTGAGCTTTGTTTTGGCGGGAGACTTGGCGGATGCTCGTGCTTCGGGCGATTGGGGCGAGGCGGAGTTTCGTTCGGAGTTGTCCTTGGAGAAGTTGGCGGAGTTGTTGGGGAGTTGTCATCTCGGGGTGTGTTTGTTAAAGGAGACTGAGGCGATGCGGAAGGCCTTGCCTGCGAAGGTGTTTGATTTTCTGGGCGCGGGCCTGCCCGTGCTGGCTTCGCCTACTGGAGAGCTGAGTGCTTTTCTGGAGGAGAGGGGGGCGGGACTGACTTTCGAGCGGGCGGATCCCGCCGCCTTGGCCGCCGCCGTGGTTAGTCTCAAGAACGACCCGGCAAGGTGGGAAGGCATGGCCGCTCGGGCCGCGGGTCTACGGACGGAGCTAGACCGGAGGAAGCAGGTGGAGCGTTTCGTCGGCTTGTTGGAGAAAATGTTGGAGAGAAGGAATCGTGTCTCGTAGCACGGATTGGAACCTGACCAAGGGGGCGTGGAGCCTTCTAGACTTGGCCGTTGCTGGTTGCTCGGCGGCTATGGTGCCGTTATATTGGTCTCCCTTGAGCGAGACCTTACGGAGTGTTTCCACTGAGCGTCTGTTTTTTTATGTCTTGTTCTATGGGTTTGCGTTTTTGGTGGCGGGCGAGGTGTTGGGCGTGCACGAGAGGCGGTCTTCACGTTCCTGGCGGTTTCGAACCGCCGCGTGCTCCTTGGCGGCGTGCGGGGCTTGTCTGGCCTTGTTGTTGTTGGTGTGGGCGGTGGAGTATCGTTTCGTGGGTCGTTTCGCTTTGGCGAAGGTCGGTGGTTGCTCGGTGGGAGGCGTCATGCTGCTGCGGATGACGATCGAGCGGTTGGCTTCGCGGAACCAGCCGAAGGTGGCGACTTTGGTTTCGGAGGAGGCGGAGGAGGAGCTTGTTCGGGCTGTGGAGGCGGGAGCGGCTCCGGTGGAATTGGTGAAGCGCGAACCTGCGCGGAGCGATTTCGGCGGGAATGATACCAGGGAAGCTGCGGAGCAGGACGAGAAAGCCAGGGAATCGGAGAGTTTGGCGGTCTGGTGTGTGCAGCGGGGCGTGTCCGAGGTGGTTGCGCAACGGGGCTTGGAGAATAGGGGAGCCGTCACAGACGACGATTTTTCGGTCGTGCCTTTATTGGCCTCTGGCGTTCGGGTTTCCGATTTGGTGGACTTTTGGGAGCGGAATTTCGAGCGAATTCCCGCCCAATATGTTGACGAGGCCTGGCTGGCTCGTCTGGACTTGCGTATGCGTCACCCCGTCTTTCATCGAGCCAAACGTTGCCTGGACGTGGCTGTGTCGTTGGTCGGGTTGCTTCTCACTGCGCCTTTGTTGTGCGTGGCGTGGCTCGCCATACGTTTGGAATCCTCGGGCCCCGCCTTGTTTTCTCAAGTCAGGACGGGCTTTCTTGGGAGCGAATACGTCTTGCTCAAGTTGCGCACGATGCGGCAGGGGGCCGAGGACAAGGGGGCTCGTTGGGCCAAGGAGAAGGACGACCGCGTCACCCGAGTGGGCCGTTTCCTGCGCAAGTGGCGCATCGACGAGATTCCGCAGTTCTGGAACGTCTTGCGGGGGGAAATGTCGATGGTGGGGCCACGACCGGAAAGACCCGAGTTCGTTAAAAGATTGGGCGAGGAGATACCGGTGTGGTCTTGTCGGCATTTGGTGAAGCCGGGGCTCACGGGTTGGGCACAGATACGCTTTCGCTACGCCGGAGACGCCGATGCTTCCCGGGAAAAACTCTCCTACGACCTTTACTATGTGAAGAACGCGTCGTTGGTGCTCGACCTGCAAATTATCTTGTCCACCCTGCGTTCGGTGGCCAAGGGGAGTCGTTGAAACCATGTCCGGTGAATTGAAAAAAGTGTTGGTGACGGGCGGAGCCGGCTATGTCGGCAGTCACGCCGTCTTGGGCTTGTTGGAAGCGGGGCGGCAGGTGGTGGTTGTGGACGATTTCTCCAATTCTTCTCCGGAGGCGCTCGACAGGGTGGGGGAGTTGGCGGGCCGAGAGTGCAAGCTGTGCGAGGGTGATTCCGGTGACGCGGCTTTTCTCCGTGCCGTCTTCGCTGAGGAGCCTGGCGTTGAGGCCGTTCTCCACTTCGCCGCCTTTAAGGCGGTGGGAGAGTCCACGGAAAACCCACTCGCCTATTATCGAAACAACGTAGCCGGCTGCATTGCCTTGTTCGAGGCCATGAAGGAGGCCGAGGTT
>CAXGVD010000407.1:0-3192 GCA_964012695.1 uncultured Opitutia bacterium | reverse complement strand
CCATCCGGGTCAGGATGTAGTTGGAGGTGCCGTTGAGGATGCCGTAGATGAGGGGGAACTCGTTCGCCACCAAGCTTTCGCGCAAGACTTTGATGATGGGGATGCCGCCCGCAACACTGGCCTCGAACAGGTAATGGACGCCGGCTTCCTCCGCCGCCGCGAACAACTCCTCGCCGTGCTCGCAAATCAAGGCCTTGTTCGCGGTCACCACGTGCTTGCCGTTGGCGAAGGCCCGCAAGGTAAGTTCCCTGGCCAAATCCACGCCGCCCATCAACTCGCAAACCACGTCGATTTCGGGGTCGTCCACGATGGCTTGCGAATCCGAAGTCAGCCTGCCTGAAGGGAGGCTCACCGCACGCTCCTTTTCCATATCCCGAGCCGAGGCCCGGACGGGCTCCAACTTCACGCCGAGGATGCGTCGAAACGCCTCCGCATTCGCCTCAAGATGCTTCCAAGTCCCCTGCCCCACCGTGCCGAAGCCGATGATGCCGATGCGTATCACGTTGTTCTCGCTCATATCAGGGTTGGGTTAGGTTTATCTTTTCGGGTCCGGGGCCCGGGTGCAGTACTGGCTTAAGCCTCTTCTTTCTCGAAGCGGTGCTCGGACCCCTCGAGGAGGCGAGACAAATTGGAACGATGCCTCCACGCAATCAACCCCATCACCAACAAGGCCAAGGCGAACTTGGCTCCATGCAAGCCCTCCTCTTCGAAGAAGGAAAGCACAAGAACGCTGACGGGCAGACTCACCCCGAAACCAATCGAAGCCACCGCCACGTAGCGCGTGACGAAAAACAGAATCAACCACGTCGCCCAACCAATCACCAAGGCTCCCGGCAACACCCCGAGCAACCCACCCATCGTGGTGGCCACGCCCTTGCCGCCGCGAAAACGAGTGAACAAGGGAAAGGTGTGGCCCAGCACCGCCGCGGGCAAACCCCACAAACCAAGCTCCACGGGATCTCCCGAAAAGGCGAAGAAGGGCAAGTGAAACCAAGTCGTGGCGACCAACCCCTTGAGGAAGTCCAGGAAGAAGGTGAAGTACCCCGCCGTTTTGCCCACCTCACGCAGCACGTTTGTGGCTCCGGGGTTGCCGCTGCCCACCGAAAAGATGTCCACCCCAGACCGTTTCGCCACGATCACGGCGAACGGAATGGAGCCCAGCAGGTAACCGATGAGCAACACCGCTATGGCTTCTACGGAAAGCATAAAGATTAAAAACTAGTGAGGTTGAAGATGGGGCGGGGAGCGGTAGGAATTTCTCAAGCCCCCAAGCGGGCCACACGGGCCTCTAGAATATCAGGTTCGGCTTCCAATGCAGCCAATGCTTCTGCGGGTGGTTCGGAATCCAATTCGCAAATGGTCAAAGCCGGCTCTCCGTCATTCATGGCACGGCTCAGGGACATGTTGGCGATGTTCACCTCGTGTTCTCCGAGCCTCGTTCCCAGTTTGCCGACGATGCCCGGCTTGTCCACGTTGCGAACGAACAGAAGGAAATCGGTTGGGTGGGCCTCTATGGCGGTTCCGTCCACCTGGACGATTCGGGGATCGTTTGCCTTGCCCAACAAGGTGCCGCGCACGGAACTTGAGGAACCGTCGGCGGAAGTCGCTTTCACCTCGATCAGCACGTTGTAGTCGGGGTCGGAAGAGGACTTTGTAACCTCCACCTCGATGCCCAAGGCCTTCAGCTTGCCCGGCGCGTTCACGTCGTTCACGCCCTCGGCTATGCCCGCCAGCCAACCCTTCTGCACGGCCCGGGTGAGCGGCACCGCATCCAAGTCCACGATGCTTCCCCAATAAGTGATTTGGATGCCCTCCACGTCCTCGGAAGCCGCCTGCCGGGCAAAGCTCCCCAAGCGCCGGCACAGATCCAAGTACGGAGCCAGAGACTCCAAGTCCTTCGGATCGATGGAAGGCATGTTGATGGCGTTGCGGATGCGGCCCCCTTGCAAGACGTCGGTCACCGCCTCGGCAATCTCCACCCCCACGCTGTCCTGGGCCTCCGCCGTGGAGGCGCCCAAGTGAGGAGTCAGGTTCAGGTTCTCGATGGAGCGAAACTCGTGGTCCTCGGGCAGAGGCTCCGTCTCATAGACGTCCAGCCCCGCGTAGGCCACCTTGCCCGAGCGCAGAGCTTCGGCTAGAGCGCTCTCCTTGATAATGCCGCCTCGGGCGCAGTTGAAAACACGCACTCCATCCTTCATCTTGGCGAAGGCGGCCTCGTCCACCATACCGTTGGTTTCATCCGTCTTCGGCATGTGAACGGTCAGGTAGTCGGCCCGGGAAAAGCCTTCTTCAAGCTCCACCTTCTCCACTTCAAGTTCCTTGGCTCGGGCCTCCGTCAGGTAAGGGTCAAAGGCCAAGACCTCCATCTCGAAGGCCTTCGCCCGCTTGGCCACCTCGGCACCGATCCGGCCCAAGCCCAGCACCACCAAAGTCTTGCCCCGCAGTTCCGCGCCCTTCAATTGCTTGCGCTCCCACTTGCCCTCGCGCATGCCCTGAGCCCCCCGGATTACGGGACGGGTGCCGCAAAGCATGTGGGTGAAGGTCAGCTCCGCCGTGGCGATCGTGTTGCCGCCGGGCGTATTCATCACAATCACCCCGGCCTCCGTAGCCGCCTCCACGTCGATGTTGTCCACGCCCACCCCCGCGCGGCCCACCACCTTAAGGTTTTTCGCAACGGCCAAGACCTCGGCGGGTATCTTGGTGTCGCTCCGGACGATGATCGCAGAAGCCTCCTTGGCCAGCTCCAGCACTTCCTCGGGAGAGGAGCCATAAGCCTCCACCACCTCGAAACCTTCCTGATTACGCAAATGCTCCACCCCTGCGGGGGAGATGCGGTCCGCAACGAATATCTTCATCGTGTCCGTCCTAAGAGAGTAAGGGAAAAAGGGCGAATAGCATGCCATCTTCCCAAGAAAACGCAACGAGGAAAGCCAATCCCTCCCACCACTCACCGGCGACCTGGAGAATCCCCTTCCGCCCGCCATTTCATTCTTTCCCCGCCGCCCATCCTACGGCATCCTCTTCCGCCCCATGTTCGAATCCCTTTCAGACAAGCTCGGCAAGGCCATGCGCAACCTGCGCGGAGTCGGCAAGCTGACCGAAGACAACGTCTCAGACGCCCTCGGCGAAGTACGCAAGGCACTCCTCTCCGCAGACGTCCACTTCAAGACCGCCCGCGAGTTCGTGGACGAG
>CAXGVD010000406.1:0-3194 GCA_964012695.1 uncultured Opitutia bacterium | reverse complement strand
GCAGGACGTAGACGAGGGCGCTTCTGGTAACGGCTTCAGTGGCGTTCAGGTTGCCAGGGTGGCGAAGGGCGGTTCCCGTGAAGTCGAAGGTTGCCCGGCCTTCGCGAATGGTGATGCTCACGACAATGGGCGAACCATCGTCCAGGCGTTGTTCGGCCCGTAAGTCGGCGTCGCCGAAGGTGAGTAAGAAGTCTCGGCAAATTTGGGCTGAACGGTCCCTCAGAAAGCCCATGTGTTCGCCCACGACATAGCCCCCGCTTGACTTGGCTAAGGCAAGAAGGGCCTCCACTCCGAGACGGGCGGAGGCAACTTGGGCGAGCAAGTCGGCCAAATTTTCGTCGGGGCGGCGTGAGGGCCACGGCCCTTCGGAAAAGGCGTGCATCACTTCGTCCACACGGGAGCGCCCTTCCTTGAATAGTTGGACAGGCGGCATGACGACACCTTCCTCCTGGAGGTTGCGGGCTTCCGGAGACATCGAGCCGGGACGTATGCCCCCCACCTCGGCGTGGTGGGCACGGTTGGCCACGTAGGCGAAAAGCCGACCGGCCTCGTCATGAACAGGAGCCACCACGGTAAGGTCAGGCAAATGAGAACCGCCGTAGGCGGGATGGTTGGTAAGGACGACGTCCCCAGGTGCGAGCGAGATAGTCTCTGCCACCCTGCGGACGCAGGTTCCCAAGGCGCCAAGGTGGACAGGGACATGGGGAGCGTTGGCCGTGAGGCGGCCTTCGGCGTCGAGGAGGGCACAGGAAAAATCGAGTCGTTCCTTCACATTGGTGGAAAGAGCAGTGCGTTCCAGTTGGGCGCCCATTTCCTCGACGAGAGTGAGGAAGCGGTTGGCGAACAATTCACGCTCGGCGCGACCGGTTACGAGGTGCGGTCCAGCGGCGGAAAGGTCCTCGTCCCCCGCTTTCATCCTCTCAACCAAGAGGCTTCCCTTGTCACCCACCCTCGCCCGCCAACCAGCTTCAAGCACAAAGGTACCGAAAGAATCGGGAACGATGGCGGGGCCGCTCAGCCAGGCTTCGGGGAGTAGCTTGTCTCGCGGGTGAACGACGTAGCCTTCGAAACCGGAATGCGCCTCCAGTGAGGCGTGGCCTTCGATTTCGGCAAAGCTTTCGGGATCTTCCTCCGCCGGCTCAACGGAGGCGATGACGCGCAAAGAAACCAATTCCACGGGGCGTCCTTCGGGCAGATAGCCAAAGACTCGGCGGTACCTTTCTTGAAAAAGGTTCTCCAGTTCGCCAGCTTCGGCATAATCAACTTCCAAGGAGGCGTCCTGCCCTTGGAAGCGCAGGCAAGCCGTCTTGCGGCGGATGCGCCCCCCCGTCTCCTCGCCTGCGAGGGCGGACAGGGCTTCCTCAGCAAGGTCGGCTTCTCCCGCCAAGAGGTCCGCTTCGGCGAGGAGGCAAAAGTATTGACGCTCAGCGATGCGCTCGTGGGCGGCCCGCGACAAGCCGTAGGCGCTGAGCAAACCGGCATCTGCGGGAGACAGGATTTGGGTGACCGCGAGCTTATCTGCCACGCCGCAGGCGTGTTGCCCACCTGCCCCGCCGAAAGCCACGAGGGAGTAATTGGCTGGGTCGTAGCCTTCACGCACGGAGACCTTGCGAATGGCACCGGACATTAAATCGTCCGCCACTTCCAGAAAGCCGCGCAGGGTCTCCTCTCGATCACGTCCAGTTCCCTCAAGCAACTCCTCTAACCTACGCTCGGCCTCGGCGGGAAAGACGGGAGCGGCGAAACGTTCGGCCGAAAGCCGCCCCAGCAAGAGGTTTACGTCGGTCAGGCAAAGGGGACCGCCGAAGCCGTAGCATGCGGGCCCGGGGCGGGCCCCGGAGCTATCGGGACCGACCGTTAGAAGCTTGCCATCCAACCTGCAAATCGAACCACCGCCCGCAGCCACAGTTTCAATTTTCAAAGAAGGCGCGGAGACGGAAGCTTCCCCCACGCAGTGCCGGTCTTGGTAATCGAAGTCGCCGTCGAACCTAGAGACATCGGTCGAGGTCCCGCCCATATCAAGGGCGAGGACTTGGTTCAGGCCCGCTCGGCGGGCAACCTTGGCCGCGCCCACCACACCGCCAGCAGGTCCGCTCAACAGGCTGTCCACGGCCCGGTAGTTCGTTTTTCCCACCAAACCGCCGGCACTGGTCATGACCCGAAGTGAGCCACCGCCTAGGTCGGCGGCCACGGCGTCCAAGTAACTCCGCAATATGGGGTTCAAGTAGGCCTCCACGACGGCTGACTCCGCTCGGAGCAACCACTTGGCAAAGGGCCGCAGGGATGCGGAAGTCACCACGACTTTGAAGCCTTCCCCCCGCAGGCAAGCCGCGAGAGCCTCCTCGTGAACGGGGTTCAGGTAGGAGTGAAGGAGGGAGACGGCGGCCACCTCTGCGCCTTGGTTGCGGAGGGCTCGGGCCTGGACGCGGACGCAATCGAGGTCGAGAGACTCGACCACTTCGCCTCGTCGGTCCAGACGCTCGTCTACCTCCACCACTTCCGAGTGAAGCGGCTTCCGCCGGCGCGGACACAGGTCGAATAGGCCCGCTCGCCGTTGGTCGCCGATGCGCAACAAATCGGGAAAGCCGCGGGTCACAAAAAAAACGGGCGCGCTCCCCTTCCCCTCCAGCAAGGCGTTGGTGCAACGAGTGGTGGCCAAGCGCATGGAAGGACGAGCCTCTTCAAGCCGACTTCCCAGCGAAGAGAGGGCCAACTTGGCGGCAAGAATAGGGGCTTCCCAACCAGAGATCAGTTCCAACGGTTCCTCGGGTTCGGCAGTAAAGTCGAGGGCAGAGGTCAGCCGCAGGCGTCCCGTATCCGCGTGGTAGGACGCCACCGTCCACTTCTTCTCGAAACGCCGACCGAAGCGAAGGGCAAAACCTTTAGGGAAATCATCGGGAGCACGCCACGGTGCTTTTATCCGCAAGGACGCTCCTCCGTCCGCCTCCACCACTTCGGCGGGCAGGGATCCGCGCGACAAGACTTTCGTCCGCAGAACATCGCCCTCGGGCGTTTCCACCAGACAATCGGTGAAGGTGCCGCCCGTATCGACGTGGACGCGCCAACCGCTCTCGTCTTCGAAGCCTTTCACTTCAGGTCCGCGGGCGGACCCGCCCGCCACGCTTCCAGTTCCGCCAAATACTCTTCGGGCAGGCCGATTTCCCGGGCTCCGTTCACGACCGCTTGGTGGTAGC
>CAXGVD010000405.1:0-3198 GCA_964012695.1 uncultured Opitutia bacterium | reverse complement strand
CAACTCCCATTCCTTCAAGGCGATTGTCTCGAGCTCCCCTTCGAGGACCAAACCTTCGATGTGCTCACCATCGCTTTCGGTCTTCGCAACCTCGCAGACCGCCCCCGAGCCTACGGCGAAATGCTCCGCGTCCTCCGCTCCGGAGGCCGCCTTCTCGTTCTGGAGTTCAGCCGTCCCCGCGCCTGGCTCCGCCCTCTCTACCACCTCTATCTACGCCACCTTCTCCCCCTGCTAGCCTTTTGCCTCACCAAAGACCGCCAAGCCTACGAATACCTCGGAACCTCCATTTCCGCATTCCCGGACCATCTCGGCCTCGCCGAAGAAATGATAACCGCAGGCTTCGCAGAGGTGAAGGCCGACCGCCTCACCGCCGGAATCGTCGCCCTCCACCAAGGCCAAAGGACTTAGAGTGGGGGGCAGGATCGATTGGTCGAAGGCAATTTCTCGGCACCTCCGTTTCTCTTACTTTTTTTCCTCCTTACCCAAGGCCTTCACCAAGATGGCGGCTAGAGCCTGAGGTGTAGTTACGGGCAATTCGCAGGCTTGGTTTTTGCAGACGTAGGCGGCGGGTTTGCCTTGGACGAGACCTTGGTTTTCTAGAAATGGGGCGATAGTGGCGATTGGGGGCTTTTCTACGTCGGTGGAGCGGAAAAGGAGGACTTTATTGGGGAGGTATTGGGTGTGAAGGTGGGCGAGGAGGGCTTCGGTGGCGGGGTCCCCCCTTTTGCCCGCGACGACGATTTCGAGGGTGGGACCGAGGGCGAAGTCGAGAGCGGAGAGTAGGACGTCGCAACCACTTGGGCTTCGCTCCACGAAACCGGCGAAGGCGGCGAAGAGCTGGTCGGCGGTCTTTTGGTAGGTTTCGGAACCGGTGATGCGGGCCAGACGGAGGAGGTTCATAGCCATGACAGAGTTTCCGGAGGGGATGGCCCCGTCGTAGACTTCCTTAGCCCGGACGAGAAGCTTTTCGCCATCGTCGGCGGTTAAGAAGAAGCCGCCTTCGGCCTTGTCGGCGAAGTGCTTTACTGCGAGGTCGGTGAGTTCGATGGCGGCTTGGAGGTGGCGGTGGTGGAAGGCGGCTTCGTAGAGGTCGAGGAGGCCTTGGATGAGGAAGGCGTAGTCTTCTAGGTGGGCGGGCAAGCCGGCTTTTCCGTTACGGGAGCGCTTGAGTAGACGGCCGTCGGGGCGTCGGAGGGTGGCGAGGGCGTAGTCGGCGGCTGCGGTGGCGGTTTCCAGGTAGCGGGATTCCCGAAGAATGCGACCGCCTTTGGAGAAGGCGGAAATCATGAGACCGTTCCAGTCGGTGAGGATTTTGTCGTCCTTCTGGGGATGGATGCGCTGCTTGCGGATTTGGAAGAGTTTTCCCCGGAGGGTTTCGACGCGATTTTCGAGGTCGTGCAGTTCAAGGCCGAGGTCGGCGGCGTGATCGTAGAGCCTTTTGGTGAGGTGGGGGACGTTAGCGCCGGTTTTTTGGTGGGTGGCTTCATCGAGGAAGTTACCATCGGTGGTGAAGTTGTAAATTTTGCCGAAGAAGGCGGCGTCTTCTTCGCCGAGTGCGTCGGCGATTTCCTTTTGGGTCCAAACGTAGAACTTGCCTTCTTCGCCTTCGGAGTCGGCGTCTTCGGCAGAGTAGAAACCACCTGAGGGGGCGGTCATGTCGCGGAGGACATAGGTAAAGATTTCGCGGGCAACTCGGGCGTATTGTTCCTTGCCGGTGACTTGGTGGCACTCGAGGTTGGCGAGGGCGAAGAGGGCTTGGTCGTAGAGCATTTTCTCGAAATGGGGGAGAAGCCAGCGTTCGTCGGTAGAGTAGCGGTGTATTCCTAGGCCAATGTGGTCATAAACGCCGCCGAGCCTGATTTTACGAAGAGTGGTCTCGACCATACGGAGGGCTTTGGGTTCTCCCGTCCGGGCGTGATGGCGAAGAAGGAAGGAGAGATTGTGCGCGGTAGGGAATTTGGGGCGGCGACCGAAGCCGCCGTGGATGCCGTCGTAGGATGAGGAAAGGGAGTCGTAGCAGGCTTGGAGACGGCTGGCGTTGAGGTCTCCGCCGGGTTGGGAACTCGTCACGCGGGCGAGGTCTTGAATGACGGCTTTTCCCATGGCGAAGACTTGGGGACGTTGGTTTTTCCAAACGTCGGCGAAGTGGGGGAGAAGTTCGAGCATGGCTTTCTTCGGGTAGTAGGTGCCGGCGAAGAAGGGTACTTTTTCGGGGGTCATGACGACGGTCATGGGCCAACCGCCGCTGCCCGTCATCATTTGGGTGACGGTCATGTAGACGTTGTCCACGTCGGGGCGTTCCTCGCGGTCTACCTTTACGCAGATGTAGAGTTCGTTCATGAGGTCGGCGACTTCTTGGTCTTCGAAGGATTCGCGCTCCATGACGTGGCACCAGTGACAGGTGGTATAGCCAACGGAAAGGAAGATGGGCTTGTCTTCCTTTTTGGCTTTGGCGAAGGCTTCTTCGCCCCAGGGGAACCAGTCGATGGGGTTGCCGGCGTGCTGGAGCAGGTAGGGACTTTGCTCGAATACGAGGCGGTTGTACTCTGGGCCGCCGTCGGGGGGAAGCTTGGCAAGGGCTTTGGGGGAGGGGAGGGTTTTGCGGTGGTGAAGGGAGGCGGAGGAGCGGTTATCGTCCTGCATGACTGAGGCGTTGATTTCGGAGGCGCTGGAGGAGTAGTTGGCGTCCGGACCCGCGGTGGTTAGATTGCTTGCGGAAGGCGCAGATTGGTTGCCTTCCAGAGAGGTATTGGCGTCCATGGGCGGGGATTCCTTCAGGCCGCAGGCGGCATGAATGAGAGCGAAGCTTGCGAAAGAGAGGAGTGGGGAAACGCGTGTGGACATGTGCGGGAGCATGCCGGCGTGCCGGGAGGGGCGGCAAGCTTCATCCACGGCTTTGGCTAAAGACAAAAGGTCGGGAGGCTAGCAGAAGCGATGCAGGCCGTCAGGATTCGTTGAGAGCGGCGGTTATCGCTTCTTGTATACCGCTTTGGCGGAGACGTTCGAGGAATGCGGGGGAGCGAAGGACTCGATAGACTTGGGGATGCTTGAGTAGTTCGCCCCAACGTTTGTGTTGGACCGCCCGGAGGACCTCGGGGTTTTGGGCGAGCTTGCGGACGTCGGGGTCTTCGCGAAGAAAGGTTTGGGTGGCGGGTTGGGCTAGGATGGAGGAGAGAGCGGCGGGTTTACGCGATAAGA
>CAXGVD010000404.1:0-3214 GCA_964012695.1 uncultured Opitutia bacterium | reverse complement strand
GTGTTCTCTTCCGAGCGCGATGGAGTTGAGGCGCAAACCGGTAAGCTTCTCCGGAGCCACCACCCCGTGTTCGGCAAGGATGCGGTCGATGGCCTCCTTGTCCTCTTTCGCCACGCCGGAGACGACGAGGTTCTGGTTGGCGGACAGGCGAAAGTCTACTTTGTGGGTCTCGGCAATCTCGCGAATGGCGGAACGGGCGTTAACGCCATCCTTGTCCCGCAGACGTCCCCCTTCCACGAACAGGCCATAGTGCCACTTGCCATCGTGGCCCTGCATCCAACCGTAGCGGTCAGTAGTGACGTCGAAGGCGGGCTTCCGGGCTGGTTCGAGGTTCCACCCGAGACGACGGTTCAACTCGTCGGTAAACCAATCCACGCCGCGATCCTCAATGGTGTACTTGAGACGGGCGTGGCGGCGGTCGGAACGGTCGCCGTGATCACGCTGAATCTTGACGATTTCCTCGGCCACCTCGACAACCTGCTCGGGCAAACAGAAGCCGATAACGTCGGCCACACGAGGATAGGTGGCGACTTTCCCGTGGGTCATGCCGAGACCGCCGCCGACAAGTACGTCGTAACCGACGATGGCCCCGTCCTCGACAACGGCGACGAAACCAAGGTCGTTGGAAAATACGTCCACGTCGTTGCGGGGCGGCACGGCCACGGCGATCTTAAATTTCCGGGGCAGGTAGGTCTTGCCGTAGATGGGCTCCACTTCCCCGTTTGGGGAGACGACGGTCTTTTCACCGTCGAGCCAGATTTCGGCGTAAGCGGAGGTAGAGGGCGTGAGGTGAGCACTGATGGCCTTGGCGGTTTCAAGGGCATCGCCGTGCACTTGCGACTCGAAGGGAACGGGCGTGCACATGACGTTGCGGTTCACGTCGCCGCAGGCGGCGATGGTGTCTAGGAGAGTGTCATTGATTTCCTTGATCGTCCGCTTGAGGTCGCGCTTGAGTACGCCGTGAAGCTGAAAGGCTTGCCGCGTGGTCAGCTTGAGCGTTTCGTCCGCATAGTCGGTGGCCAATCTGTCCACCTCCAACCACTGGGCGGATGAGCAAACGCCGCCAGGTACGCGGATTCGAATCATGAAAGAAAAGGCCTTCTCTTCCTTGTTTTTGATGCGTTCCTTGCGGAGGTCGCGGTCGTCCTGCAAGTAGGTACCGTGGAACTTGGTAAGCTGGGCGTCGTTGGCGGAGATGGCCCCCGTGGACTCGTCGGCCAAGCCCTCGAGTATGGTGCCGCGCAAGTATTGGCTGTCCTCCTTGATGCTCTCGTTTTTGGAAAGCTTCTTGGGTACTTCGGCGTCGGAAATCATGTTCGTGCGTATGAAAGGTTTTGCTGGGAAAGGTGAAGGAGTATGCCGAGCCGGCGCACATTTGGCAAGGACGGGTGACAATGGCCCGCACATCTCAACAATTTCCTTCTGCGACTTGATGTGTGGCTCGGAATATGTGTTTCGCTTGTTTCAGTCTGGATCAGGGTTCCATAAACCCTGCCGCTGAGGCTTCACCGAAGCAAGCCTTGTATGCAAGCCGCTCGCTGCGTCTCGCGAAGAAAATTCGTGAGCCATCCCAGTCGAGACACGTTCAGCCCGGGATGGCGTCCAAGCGAAGGGAGGGATGAAAGGTGAGGTCCGCGAGCTCGGCAATGGCGAGGCTGGATGGATCGACGTGGGCGGCAAAGGCGATCATGGCGGCGTTGTCTCCCGTGTGACGGGGTTCGGCGGCGAGCAAAGGCAAGCCGGTCTCGGCGGCAAGGGAGGCAAGGCTGGCACGAAGAACCTTGTTGTTGGCCACGCCACCGGATAGGCCGATTGAGGCGTAGTCACCCTCCTCCAACAAGTGCCGGGACTTGGTAACGAGCTGATCCACGGCCGCAGCCTGGTAGGAGGCACAGAGGTCGGCGTAGCGGGCACGGACCTCCTCGTCCGTCATCTTCTCGAGCCGGTAGCGCAAGCTGGTCTTGAGACCGGAAAAGCTGAAACGTCTTTCCGCTCGTTCGGGAAAGGCACGAGGAAAGTCGAAAGCTCGGGCGTCTCCCCCAGCCGCACGTTCCTCCAATTCGGGACCGCCGGGATACGGTATGCCGAGAAGTTTGCCACCTTTGTCCAGAGCCTCGCCCGCAGCGTCGTCAACGGTTTCGGCGAGGACCTCCAAGGCGAGGTTTTCGTCCAGGCGAAAGAGGCAGGTATTGCCGCCGGAAACGAGCAGGCCAAGATGAGGCAAACGCTCCGCGAAGACGTCACGACGACCGTCGAAAAGCGGAAGAAAAGGTGAAAAGGCATGGCCGCGCAGGTGATTCACGCCGAACACCGGCACCTTCCACAGCAACCCGAGGGTCTTGGCTGCAGCGAGACCTATTGCGAGGCAACCTGCCAATCCGGGGCCACAGGTCACGGCGATGCGGGTGACGCGCTCCCGGAGTGGCCCTTCCTTTTCCGCTTCGTCGAGAAGAGGAAAAAAGTGTTCGAGGTGCTCGCGAACGGCGACGTCCGGCACGACTCCCCCGTACTCGACGTGCCGGGCAATCTGACTACGCACCCATTCCCCCGCAAAACCTTCCTCGGGAGAGAAGAGGGCGAGGGCGGACTCGTCGCAGGAACTCTCCAGACCCAGGATCACGGGGAACCGGAAGGTGGTTCGGCCAAGGTCACGTTGGCGTCCGCATCGACGGAGCGCGAAGGGACAGATTCCTGCGGAGACTTGCCAAGCAGAAGGTCGTTGGCGAATCTCAGTTGCTCGTCGGGCACGGGAGCGAAGCCGAACAGCGTCTCGAAAGCATCGGGGTCTTCAAAGGGGCGCTGGTATCGTTGCATGCGAAGCTTGCCCTCGATCTCGTCGTCGCACGCGACGAGGTGATCCGGTTCGATGCCGCGCTCGTGAATGGTGGAGCCGTCGGGAAGGTAGTACATGGCGGTGGTAAGGCGCAGGCCCGACTCGTCTTCGAGGGTAAAGACGCTCTGCACGGATCCCTTGCCGTAGGTTTTTTCGCCCACCAACTTGGCCCGACCCGTAACGCGAAGGGCTCCGGCCACTATTTCGGAGGCGCTGGCGCTGCCCTCGTCCACCAATACGACGAGCGGGTATTCACGCGGTTCACCTTTCCTCTTCACTTTGAACACCCTCTCACGAAAGCCTTCTCGCCCCTTGGCAGAAACCACGATTTGTCCATCGGGGAGAAATTCGCCCGCCACCTCCACGGCGGCGGAAAGCAAG
>CAXGVD010000403.1:0-3216 GCA_964012695.1 uncultured Opitutia bacterium | reverse complement strand
CACTCAAGCAAATTGTCTCTGATTGCCCCACCTGTAACGCCAACCTCAATCCTGAAGCCCAAGTCGTCTTCGGCATCGGAAACTTGGAAGCCGAACTGTTCCTCTGCGGAGAAGCTCCCGGAGCGGAAGAGGAAATGCAGGGCGAGCCCTTCGTCGGACCCGCCGGGGACTTGCTCAACAAAATCCTTGCAGGAGCCGGCCTGAGCCGAGAGTTGGTCTATATCGGAAACGTCATGAACTGGCGGCCCAAACACGACAAGGCTTACGGAAACCGCCCCCCTACGATCGAGGAAATGAACTTTTGCCTTCCCTACCTACGGGCTCAAATCGAAGTGGTGGAACCAAAAGTCATTCTCGCACTAGGAAGAAGCGCCGCAGCCGCTTTGGTGGAACCCGACCCCACCGTCAAGATGGGCGCCCTCCGCGGACGTTGGTGGGAGTTCGCAGGCACCCCTGTCATGCCCACCTATCACCCCTCCTACCTCTTGCACAACCCCTCCAACTCCGCCAAACGCCGGGTGTGGGAGGACGTTCTCCTCGTCATGGAGAAGCTGGACATGCCGATTTCCGACAAACAGCGAAATTTCTTTCGCTGAGGCTGGAGTCCGAACTGAATGAAGGTTCTCATAGTCCTGAACGGCGAACCGCCGGAGGCATGTCTTCTCGCTTGGCGGGCAGAGGAAGCCGACTATGTCGCGGCCGCTGACGGTGGCGCCCATGCCCTGCTCGACGCCGGTCTTAGGCCCGACCTCATCGTCGGGGACATGGACTCATTCGCCCCGGAAACCCTTGCGCCCTCGGACGCCCATCCGCAAGTCCTGCGTGAACCCGACCAAGATTCCACGGACTTTGAGAAAGCTCTCCGCAACCTGCCCACAGACGCCCCCCCCGAGCAAATTATATTGCTGGGCGCCACGGGCGGACGTTCAGACCACTTCCTATCCAACCTGCTCGTCGCCTCCGAGATTCCCGAGGAAACAAGAGTGGCGCTCGACGCCGGAGACGAGTTCATCGAGCGCGTCACCCCCGCCCGCCCCGTTCAAATCGTCGGACGTAAGGGAAGCGTCGTCAGCCTCCTGCCTCTCGCCACTGCCGAAGGCGTCACCACCGAAGGCCTACGCTGGGAACTGAAGGACGCCCGTATGGCCCCGGGCCTCCTTCTTGGCCAAAGCAACGAAGCCCTGAAAGATGAAGGCCGCGTCTCCATAACCGGCGGCCGCCTCTTCGTCATCCTTCCCAAGGAAGCACCACTTTGAGGAAAGTGGAAGCGGTCGCTTGTCGTTTCGGACTTTGGGCGGGACGCCGCAATCCACTTCGGGCTTCTTCGCGAACTTGACGTTTTCTCCTTACACGGCATTTTATCAGACCATCTCGAGGAACACCTCCTCAACCTGTAAGCAACAAGCGGACGAAGCATGACAACCGAATTCGACTGGTTCATGATCACCATGCCCATTTTCGCCATAGTGGTGTATTTCATCGTCATGGTGGGCTCCATGGAAAAACAGCCCGAGGCTCTTGAAAGCGAAGGGACACAAAAGCTTTTGGGCGTTCTGTTCTTCGGCCTGTTCGGGTTGGGCGTCTTGATTTCCACCTATTACATGGTGGTACGCTTCTTCGACTTGGTGGCCAGTTATTAAGGGGGCTTCTTCCGCTTCACAGGCGATGCCTTTGTACGAGTTCACCTGTTCCTCTTGCGAAGAGGACTCAGAAGTCCTCGTCCGCTCCACTGACTGGCGCAAGGAAGCCCGGTGCCCACACTGCGGTTCACAAAAGCTAGAGAAGCGGCTTTCCGTCTTCGCTCCCGCCGCTTCCGAAGGCGGCGTCCCGCAAGACTTGCCTCCTTGCTCGGGGATGCCGAGCAATTGCGGACGCTGCGGTTTGGACTGATTGAAGAGCAATCAGCCGCTTTTCAGGATGCGGTGATTGGCGATGGCTGCGCCGCCGAGCATGGCCCCGACGATACCAACATATCCTTGGTCGGCACCCCCGAGGTATAGATTGGCAAGTGGGGTGGAGCCGTCGCGGGATTTCTTCGGCGATCCGTAGAGCGCGCCTTGAGAATGAGAGGTGAACTTACGTATGGTGCGAGGGGTGAAGACATCCACGTAGGTGGTTAGGCGGTCCAGTTCCTCTTGCTTGAAGGGACCCTCGGGAAGTTGCTTGATGGCGGTATCGAGCATGGATCTGCGGGCTTGTTCCTTTTCTTCGAGGTATTGGGGTTCGGGCAGGGAGTTCCAGTGGTCGGGGTTGGCGGTGGTGGTTACGCGGAGTTGACCTTCGGGGAGTTGCTCGCCAGCGGGATAACGGTAGTTGTTGGGGATGCAGATTACGCCGGAGCGGGGTTCGATGGGAGAGGTTGGGCGGTGGTAGCGGAGCGTGGGGGCGTCGTTGTAAAAGACGGTGGTTTCCTCCCAGCCGAGTTTGGCGGGTTGGGCGGAAAAGCAGGTGATGCTTTCGAGAATGGTGATGCGGCCGATTTCGTCTTCGGCGGCGCTTTCGTCTCCCGTGAGCATGGCTTGGGTCTCGACGTGACCGGCGGTGGAGACGACGTGGTCGGCGCGGATGGTTTCACCATTGTCGAGTTCGATACGATCCACCTTTCCTTTGCTTGAGTGTAGGCGGCGAACGCCGAGATTCATGCGGCGGTGGACGCCGAGTTCGTCGATGCGGCGGAGGATGGGGTCGAGGAGTTGTCGGATACCGCGGTAGGGGCGGGCAAGGCCTTGGCGAAAGATGGCGTCGAAGAGCATGACGAAGGTGGGGAGGTCGGCGTCGTTTTCGATGGCAGATCCATAGTAGCAGGTGGGGAGGAGAAGCATGTCGACGAGAAGGGGGTCGCGAAGGTGGTCGCGTAGAGTTTGTCTGGCAGAGAGGTGGCTAGGGGCGGCGGGGGAGTAAGCATCGAAGGCTTCCATGTGGCGAAGGAGTTTTTGAAAGCGGTCTCGCTCAGAGGGAAAGAGGCGTTCGATTTCGGAGAGGAAGAGGGAAAAGTCGTTATCGAAGCGGAGGTCGGCGTGAGGAAAGGAGATGCGGGAGAAGGATTGGGGGGAGAGGTCGAGGGAGTCGAAGGGGAGGCGGAGCTGGCGGCAGAGACGGAGGAGGGGCGAGGCTTTGCGGGAACCGGGCGGGGGGAAGTTGGTGACGGCGTGGAGACCGACGTCGAACTTTCGGCCCGCCTTGGCGAAGAAGCTGTTGAGTCCACCGTGGAGGTAG
>CAXGVD010000402.1:0-3278 GCA_964012695.1 uncultured Opitutia bacterium | reverse complement strand
GGGAAGTTCGCGGCCGCCGGTGGTACGCTCTGTATTTACATGGGCATGGGCAAGCTGGAGGAAATCGTGGACAAGTTGCTTGCGGGAGGCCTCAGCGAGGATCGTCCCGCCGCCATCGTCAGTCACGGTACTCTCGGCGGGCAAAAGAAAATGCTTTGCTCTTTGGCGGATCTTCCCGCTGAAGCTCGCAAGGCGGAAATGTCGGCCCCTGCCGTTATTTTCGTAGGCAATGCCGTTGGATTGGCCGATGAAAAGGACTGGTTCTCCAAGCGTCCACTCTTCGGCAGACGTATTGCCGTGACTCGGGCGGGTGGGCAAGCGGGTAAGCTCAGGGGTCTGTTGCAGGCTCTGGGGGCGGACGTGCTCGAACTTCCGTTGATCGAGGTTCTTCCCTCCTATGACAAGGCTACGGTCTCCGAGGTCTTTGCAGACATCGCCACTTATGAGTGGATTGTTTTCACCAGCGCCAACGGGGCCCGCGAGTTCTTCAACCTATTCTTCCGGGCCTACAAGGACCTGCGCAGCTTCGGCCCCATGAGAGTGGCTTGCGTGGGGGCGGGCACGGCTCGGGAGGTGGAGAAGTTTCGTTTGGAGGTGGAACTTACGCCGGAAAAGTCCACGGCGGAGGATTTGGCCCGGGCATTGGTCGCCACGGACAGCTTGGATTCGGCCAACATTCTCGTCGTCACGGGGAACCGCAATCGAGAAGTACTCGTGAAAATGTTGGAGGAAGTGGGACGGGCCATCGTGGACGTATTGCCAGTTTACGATACGGATTTCGCTGACGTGACTCAGGCCCCTGATTGTGAACGCTTTCGCAGGGAAGGGGCGGACGCCATCGTCTTCGCAAGTTCCTCGGCCGCTCTCTCCTTCGTCGAGCAGGAAGAGGACCTCGTCTTGGAGGAAGGGGCCCGCCGCCCCATTCATTGCAGTCTCGGTCCCATCACATCCCAAACCCTCAGGGAGAATGATTTATCGGTCGACTTCGAGGCTCCCGAAGCCAGCATGGAGTCGCTGGTCGAGGGGTTGCTTGCTCGTTTTGGCGTGGCCGACGAGCCTACCTCATGACGACTCCCTTGGTCAAAGTCTGCGGCATCACGCGGTCGGAAGATGGTGCCTGCGCTTTGGAAGCCGGCGCCTCTCACCTCGGTTTTATTCTTTACGAAAAATCCCCCAGAGCCCTCAGCTTGGAGCAGGTGGGAGCGGTGATGGCGGCTTTACCCGTTCCCGTGGAAAAGCCCGTTGCCGTGGATGTGGACCCTGATCCGGATCGGCTGGCCCATCATCTGTCCGGAGGCTTTGCTCGCCATCAAATTCATTTCCCTTTCGACCTTTCTCGTGAACGCATTCGCAAATGGGCCGAAATCGCAGGCCGAGAAAATCTTTGGCTCGCCCCTAAGCTTCCGCCTGGTGAAGTTTTTCCGGAAGATCTTCTGCCGCTCGCCGACACCTTTCTAGTGGACGCCTTCGTCCAAGACGCCTTCGGGGGTACGGGCAAAACTTCGGATTGGGCGGGATTCGCGGCATGGAAGGAACGCTGGCCCGAGAAGAATTGGATTCTTGCGGGCGGGCTTTCCCCTGACAACGTGGTTGCGGCGCTTGAGGCCACGGGCGCGGAACGATTGGATGCGAACAGTGGAGTGGAAACCGCTCCGGGCATTAAGTCCCCTGAAAAAATCCAAGCTCTCTTCCGAGCTTTGGACGCCTGAAAGTATCAGAACTCTCAGCGTCCAACTACTTCGCCCGGAGTGCCGAGGTAGAAGTATCGCAGTCCCCCCATTTTACCCAAGAAGTACCACCAGTCGCTTTGTTGGTTGGACCAGTTGTACGGCCAGACTTGCTTGGAAGTCCACAACCATTCCAACTCCTTGGACCAATACCAGAAGCCCTGAGGCGCATTGCCCGAGGGATAGATCCATCCAAGCTTGTTGCTCAAAATCCAACCGTTGGGAGCTTGGTAGAAGCTCCCGAACCAGTCGGACTGGTACCAACCGTTGCCGGCATGGATGGCCCCTTCGATTACAGTGGTCTGGCTTTGCGTGGGCGGGGTCTTGAAGCGCTTGCGGGAGCTGAGGGCTGAGCCGTCGTCGTTCAAGGCGTAGGCTCTTGCGTAGTAAGTTTTGTCCGGTTGGAGGCCCGTCAGCGCGGCTTCGAAGGTCAGGCCCGTTATGGTCCAGGCGCCCACCACTTGGATGACTCCGGCGTCCTGAGGGTTGAAGAGGATGCGGTCCGCTACGTAGAAGCCCACTTGAGTCACGTCGCTTCCGCCCTTGGTCAAGACGATGCCGGAGAGCTTGGCCGTTTGCCCCGTGATCTCGGTGATGGATTCAGTTCGAACAATGGCCGGTCTCGGGACTTCCGGTTGCTGGGGCTGGCCGGGGTGGCTTGCGGGGTCCTTGGGGTCGGTTCCCGCATCCACTTCCGCCTTGTCGTTGTGGCCGTCCTCGTCCGTATCCGCCTTGTTCGGATTTGTGCCCAAGGTGAGTTCCGTGGAGTCCGTCAGGCCGTCTTGGTCAGCGTCCTCGGATGCGTCGTCCAGAACCACCACGGTGAAGGGTTTTTCAAAGGTTCCGTTCCTATCGTCCGTGACCCGCACCCGGATGCTGAGGGAGGCGTTGGCCTCGTGATCCAGAACAGCCGCCGTTTTCAGCGTGCCGTTGACGTCCAATTGAAAGAGTAGGTTGTGGGTGGAGCCGTTGCCTTCCGTCAGAGAGTAGGCGAGGGTGGCGTTGGCGTCCGGATCGGTGGCGTTGAACTCGCCCACGAAAGTTCCCGAAGGTAGATTCTCCCCAACGGAGAGGAATCCGGCAGCCAGCTCGGTTGGGGCGGTGTTGGAGTTGGAGGCGGCGTCCTTGGGGTCGGTTCCCGCGTCCACTTCCGCCTTGTCGCTGTCTCCGTCTCCATCCGTGTCCGCCTTGTTCGGGTCGGTGCCAAGCGTTACTTCTTCTTCGTCCGTGAGGCCATCTTCGTCGGAATCTGCGGGAGGTTCGGGTACTTGGTTGGGTGGAGGCTCCGTGGGCAACTGACCTATGAATCCGGAAAAGTTGGATACGTCGGGCAAGTCCTTGGTGGAGAGACCTGCCAGGGCTTCTGCAGTGGCGAACTGGCGGTAGTCGGTGGAGTTCGCTTCGCCCGCGATGGGGGCGAAGGCTTCCGCCATAACCGAGTAGTTGGCGCTTTGGCGCTGGGCATGAACCACTGTGGCGACAAATATTGCCGCCGCCCCGAGCCAATGCTTGCCTGTGCGAAAAAATTCCATTTTCAGGGGCGCTTCACTA
>CAXGVD010000401.1:0-3280 GCA_964012695.1 uncultured Opitutia bacterium | reverse complement strand
GGATGACCAACAAGTTGTACGGCTCGGCCCCCAACACGGAAGCCAACGCGAGCAAAGAGAAAACGATGCGCATCCCCCGGATATGCCTCCAAGTTCGCCAGCAAACAAGCGGAATCCTAACGGACGAGCCGGAAAAACCAGTAACGGATTCTTCGCTGAATTTTGTGGGAGAAACCAAGGCCTGTCCGGGCAACGACAACTACTCGGCGTCGGCGACGGCCTTGCGGTAATTTTCGGTTTCGTGGTCGCCGGTCTTTTTCATGAGGTCGCCGAGCTTCTTGCGGTAGGCGGCGATTGTTTCGGCGTAGGCAGGGTCGCTCATTAGGTTGCGGAGGGCATCAGGATCCTTCTCGTAGTCGTAGAACTCGAAGGGAGTGCGATAAAGGTAGTGCTTGGCCCGGGCAGCGAGCTTGGGGTCGGATTCCGCGGCCTTCGCCAACGCCTTCCAGGTGAGACCGCTCATGGACTCGTTGCGGAAAGTGGTTTCACCGTTGCTCCAGCCGTTCCAGATGAAGCCGTAGCGATTGCCTTGGAGGGAGCGCATGGCGTAGGAGCGGCCTGAGGCGATGGTGTTGATATGGGTGTAGACATAGTCACGCCCCTTTTGTTTTTGCCCCTTGAGGACGGGTAGGAAGGAGCGACCGTCCATGCCTTTCAACGGGGGAAGGCCTAGGGCGTCGAGGATGGTTGGGGCGAAATCGACGCCCGCAACGAGGTGCTCGGTCTCGTGGACGCCGGGCTTCACTACTCCCGGCCAGCGTACGAGCCACGGAGTAAGGGTGGAGTGGCGCCAGACATTGGTCTTGGCAAAGGGCACGGGGATGCCGTGGTCCGACTTGAGCATGACCAAAGTGTTCTCGGCAAAGCCGGCCTCGTCCAATTCGGCGAGGACGCGGCCCACCACGTCGTCCGCCCGGCGGACGGAGCTGTAATACCGGGCGATTTCCTCACGAATCGGCGGCAGGTCGGGAAGGAAGCCGGGGACGACGATTTCTTCCGGTTGGTAGATGCGCGAAGGTGCAGGATAGTCGCCGCGCGGACGCTTTTTTCTTTTTCCGCCCTTGCCCGTATTTTTTCCTTTGTCGAGTTTTTCGGGTTCGGAAGAATCGGGTTCGAGTTCGCGCTCGGCTGCAGGTTTTCGGTCGTCGAAGGGGCGATGCGGATCGTGGGCGTTGACCATGAGGAAAAACGGCTTCTTTTCCTTTTTGACTTGGGCAAGGAATTCCGCGGTGAAACGGCCGTAAAGCTCTTGGCTGCGCCCGTTGCTCATTTCATAACGTCCGCGGCGGTAGGCGAAGGCGTCGGGCCGGGAGGGCACGACGTGCTCTGTCTTGCCGAGTATTCCAGTGAGGAAGCCTTGTTTACGCAGGGCCTCCGGTAAGGTGGGTACGCCGGGCTTAATTTTGGTGAAGCCGAGCGCGCCGCTGTTGTGGGGATACCTGCCCGTCATCCAGACCGCCCGAGTGGGTTGACAGATGGCGATGGTGACGTGCCCGTGCTCGAAGCGCAGGCCTTCCCGGGCCAAGGCGTCCATGTGCGGCGTGGTTCCCGGCAACTTGGCCCCGTAGGCGCCGACGGAGTCCCGGTTCATGTCGTCCAGCGTGATGAAGAGAACGTTCAGTCCCCCTACCTTAGCGGCAAGGCCGATGGCGGCGGAGAGAAAGGTGAAGACTAGAGCAATTGATTTGGCGTGCATCGCGGGAAAAATAGAAGCTTCGCCCCTCCCGCTTCAACCCCGGAACGAACCGAAGTAGGGAGAAAAAACGGCTCAGGAGAGCGGCCAAGCTTGGACGCCTTCACGGTTCACGACGAGGAGAATGTCTCCCACCACTTGAACGGACGAGGGCGTGGAGTGGGAGAGACCGTGATAGTCGATTTCGCGGGTCGGGCCAGGCTTGCCGAAGCGAAGGTCGTAGGGGGTGCAACGGAAGTATTCGTTACGGCGAAAATCAATCAGCAGGACCTTGTGCTCGTCGATGAAGACCAAGTCGAGCCACTCAGCGTCCTCGGGGGCGACATGGGTGAGAAGGACGCGTTTGGCGTCGAGGTCGTGTACCCGCAGGGTTTTGGGGCGATGGTGGTCGTGCTCGATGAGGCGGTCGTGTTCCGGCCGGTAAATCAGCCGCGAGGAGCGAGGCAGTTGAAGGAAGTGGCGGTAGGCGGAGTCGGCGTCACTGTGAAAGGTCCACTCGTTCAGGCGTTCCTTGCCGCGTTGAATCTCCTGACGAAAGGCAACGTGGCGGCCAGCGTGAAAGAGGTCGTGGGCGTTCTCGCGTATGCGGGTCACGGTCCGGGTGGCGTAGTCAGCCCGGTAGGCGGATCGTTGAGGTTCACCCGTATGCCAATAGGCAAGAATGAAACAAGCCTTCCTCCCAAAAGCGACCTTGTTGATGGAAACGTCCCGGAAGTGGCGCTCGGGGTCTCCACCCAGCCCCTTGAGGGTTTGGCGGCCAAGCACTTCCCCGGTACCAGTGTTCCAGCTCAACCATTGGGCCGAGCGATAACTGGTGGAGCGAACGAGATGCACTTTATCCTCCTCGCCACCAAAACCGACATATGCCCGGGAAGGAACTCTGGGCATACGGGTCTCGGCAAGAACCGTTCCTTTGTCGAGGTCCACGAGGGTGAAACGGTCTGCATTGTCCTTGATAAAGAAGCGACTCCCCGAACGGGCATAGGAACGGGCACCGCGCAACAGGATGAGATCCCAGTTAAGGTAACCGGTAAGGAGGTCGTAGGACTTGAGGTGAAGGTCGTGGTGGCCTTTCTGAAAGAGGAGTACGACGGAGTTTTCGACGAAGTAAACCTCCTTGGCACCGCGCTGGAAACGTTGCCACGCGACGCCGCCTTCGCTGTCCGCCTTCATACAAAACAGGCGGTCGCCCGCATGGAGAAGAAATCGGTTGGCCGTGGACTCGCCTGCTTTCGGAAAGTGCAGCTTGGGATTACTCGCGACGAGTTCCCACAGAGTGCCTCCCGTAGAGCGGCGCACGAGAGTGCGGCCGGATTCCTGGGCGGGTTCGTTGGTGACGAGGTACAGGTGGTCTCCAACCAACGTCACTTGTCCGAGTGCGTTCTTCATCTCGGGCAAGGATCGCGTCTCCCGCAGGATTCCCGTCTCACCGTCCACCCGCCACGCTTGGGAGCGGGTGAAGAAGTACAGGCAATCCCCACGCATAGTGGCGGAACCGAAGGTGTGCTCGTCGGGTGTCACCTGCCACACGGTTTCCCCGCTCCGAGCATCGAGGGCGTACAGGCCCGTCTTGCCAAGGACAATGAC
>CAXGVD010000400.1:0-3288 GCA_964012695.1 uncultured Opitutia bacterium | reverse complement strand
GAGCGTGGATCTCGCCTTGCAAACCCCCGACTACCTTCCCGAAGACCGCAAAGCCGCCGAACCCGCCGCCGCCCCGTCCGCAGCGGGCCCGACCTCCTTCGACTTCCTCAATGTCGATTGGGAACCCGAACCCGCCGAACCGGAAGCCGAGGTAGCCGCTCCGCCCGAAAAATACATCGGGATGGAAAACTTCCGCTACGTCCAGTCCGACAAACGTTTCCGCAAAGCCCTCCGCAACACGGCTCTCTACGCTTTTTGCGTAATCCTAGTCACCTTGCCCGCCTCCTTTTTACTCGCCCACTTCCTGCGCGCCACTCCGGGTCGCCTCCGGGCCGTCCTTAGCTTCGTCCTCCTTCTGCCCGGGCTTTGCCTGCCTGGAGCGTTGGCCACCTTGTTTCACCTCTTCTTTCATGGAAGGGCGGGGGCTCTGAACCAGTTCTTCGTGATTCCCTTTGGCTTCGAGCCCGTGAATTGGATGATGGACCCGAACTTCATCCTTCTCGCCCTCGTACTTCAAGGCGCCTGGCGCTGGACGGGCTTCGTCACTCTCTTCTTCCTCTGCGCCATGGAGGCCACGTCCAAGAGCCTATACGAAGCCGCCCGAGTCGAAGGTGCGGGCCCCTGGCGCACCCTTTGGAGTGTCACCTTGCCCTCCGTTCGACACGTCGCTCTCTTCGCCGCCGTCTTCCTCCTCGTGGACGGTTTCGCCTCTTTCTCCGGAGCCTACAACCTTCTCGGCGGTTCGGGTGGGATGCTCGACTCCGGCCTTCTCCTCGTCTCATACGTCTACCAAGTCGCATTTCCCGGAGGCTCGGGCCGGTTTGATTTCCCCGCCGCTGCCGCCATGAGCCTTTCCGTGGTGCCCCTGCTGGCCTTGGTCACCTACCTCCTCCTCTTCTTTCCCGGAAGAAAGAAAAACGCCGCATGAAGCTCAGTAATTCGCCCGCCTTCGGTCCTTCGGCTCTCATCGCTCTTCTCGCGGCACTCGCCTTCCTCTATCCTTTTCTCTGGATGTTTCTCTCCGCCTTCAAGACGAACAAGGAAATCTACCAACCCCTCCTTCTTATTCCTGCGGACTACGAGTGGGACGCCTACTCCGCACTCCTTTCAGGCGAGTACCTTGACTTCACTGGCTCCTTCCTCAACTCCTTCTTCATCGCCGGAGCACAAGCTTTCGGCGCCACCCTGCTCGCCGCCGGAGCGGGCTTCGCCTTTGCCAAACTGCAATTCCCCGGCAAGCGCCCGCTATTCCTCCTCGCCGTGTTGGTCATACTCGTCCCCCGCCAAGTTCTCGCCGTACCGCTCTTCGAATGGTTGGCGTGGCTGGAAATACACGGAGCCTCGTGGGCGGTCATCCTGCCCGGCCTGGCAAGCGGCTTAGGCCTGATCTTCTTCACGCAAACCTTTCGCCAAGTGCCCGACGAACTGCTGGACCTCGCCCGCGTCGAAGGCGTCACCGCCTTCCGGGCCTACCTTACCTTGCTCCCTCTAGTTTTCCCCGCAATGGTTACCTACGGCCTCATCCACTTTATCCTCGCCTGGCAGGAACACCTCTTCCCGCTGTTGCTCCTTTCCGAGGAAAACCAAACCCTGCCGCTCGCCCTAGCCAAGCTTAAGGACTCCAGCCACCGCATACCAGAAGCCGTGGCCATGGGCGCCGCCACCTTCACTCTACTCCCCGTCGTTCTACTCTTTGCCGCTTTCTACAGAAAGATGAGAACGGCCCTGACCGAACTCACCTTGACTTGAGGACGCGCTCGCCCGCCTCGTCGAACCACCGGCAACGCCCCGGATTCGGGCATAGTGTGAGCACTTCGCCCAGGCAAAAGGAGTCTCTCTCGGTGCTCTTGGCAATCCACACCTTTGGGCCCACCCTGACGTGAAGCAAACGCGAATCCCCCAGTTCCTCCAACACTTCGAGGACGCCTTCCATCGTTCCTACTGTTCCCACCTCATCGGGGCGCATCACGGCAAGGTCCTCCGGGCGCACGCCAAAAGTTCCGGCCCCTTCCGCAAACTTCTCGAAATTCGGCGGAGCCTGCAAGCTCAGCTCCTTGGAAACGAAACGCAATTTAGCGCCTTCGCTGAGGAGTCTACCCTCAACCAAGTTCATGGGGGGGGAACCCAGAAAGCCTGCGACGAAACGATTCGCGGGGTGGTCGTAAAGCTCGGCAGGTAGTCCAACTTGGCGAATTTCGCCGTCCTCCATCAGGCAGATGCGATCGCCCAGCGTCATAGCTTCGGTTTGGTCGTGCGTGACATAGAGCGTGGTCACTCCCAGTTCCCGGTGAAGTAGCGCCAATTCTCGCCGCATGGTGAGCCGCAAGCGGGCGTCCAAGTTGCTCAACGGTTCGTCCATCAGGAACACGGCCGGTCGCCGGGCGATGGCTCGTCCCAAGGCCACCCGCTGACGCTGGCCACCCGACAGCGCACCAGGCTTCCTGCGAAGTAACTCCGTTAGTTCAAGCTTCTCGGCCACCTCCTCCACCCGACGCCTCACCTCCTCCTTCGGCGTCTTCCTTGCCCGAAGACCGAAGGCCACATTGTCGTAAACCGACATGTGAGGGAAAAGCGCGTAGTTCTGGAACACCATGGCTACGTCCCGCTCCTTGGGCTCCAGCTCGTTGGCCAATCTCCCGTCCAATCGCAACGAACCTGAGGTGATTGCCTCCAAGCCAGCGATCATCCGTAAGGTCGTGCTTTTGCCGCAACCCGAAGGCCCCAGAAGGACCACGAACTCTCCGTCCTCAACTTGCAGGTTGAACCCCCGCACGGCCTCTACGCCATTCGGATAGGTCTTGCAAATGTCTTTCAGTTCGACCTTGGCCACTTCCGCAAGCTGCCGAAAAACGAAGTGAGATGGAAGGAGAAAGGAACGTTCACGCTTGTCCGTTTGCGAACGGGGAGTAGCTTGTGAGGGGTGAAAGTACTGAAAGGGGCTATGCTTCTCGTCGGCGGTGCCGTGCTTTGCCAGCACTTCAGCGGTTGCTTGCCGTCCGGAGGTGATTACGAGGCAGGCGGGGTGACCTTTCGCGACTCCGGACAGCGCCCCGTTGAGGTAGTTGTGGCCGAGTGCGCTGTTTGTCACGGAGCCTTGGAGGCCCAGCGCGGTCCGATTCTCAACGGGATGGACCGCTGGTACCTGACGGAGCAACTCAAGAAGTTTCGGTCGGGCGTACGAGGAGCCAATCCGGCGAACCGCTCCGAATTCCTTATGGGGACGGCGGTGAAGAAACTCCGCGACGACTTGGAGATGGTCGCCGTGGCCGATTGGTTCGCCCGACAAAA
>CAXGVD010000399.1:0-3290 GCA_964012695.1 uncultured Opitutia bacterium | reverse complement strand
CGGGTCCGGAGGGGGCGACAACAAGTCCGCCGTTCGAGCAATGAGAGATGGCAGCGTCCAGGTCGCCATCGAAAAACGAGACGCCGAGGATGCGTTTGGCGGGAACGCCTTCGAGGCAGGAAAAATCCACGGATTTGGAAGCGACCACGGAACAGGCTCGCACAAAGCGGAAAAGCCCCTCAATAGGCGGAACGGGGCGGGAAGACAACCTGTAAAACGGTGCGCAGGACGATCTCCACATCCAACCAAAGGCTCCAACTGCCCACGTAGTCAAAGTCCATTTCGATGCGGCGGCGCACCAGTTCGGGATCGGTAAACTCTCCCCGTAGTCCCCTGCACTGGGCCGGACCGGTTACGCCGGGTTTCACGAATTGGCGAATGCGATAGGCTTTATAGTCCCGCTGGAAAAGGTAGTCGTGGCGGGCTAGGTAGGGACGCGGCCCGACCAAGCTCATTTCTCCCTTCAGGACATTGATGAACTGCGGAAACTCGTCCAAACTGAAATGCCGCATGAACTTGCCGAAGGGGAACACCCGTTGGTCTTCCTTGGTAGCCTGCACAGACTCGTCGCGATCCCCGGTCTTAGCGTGAACCATGGAACGGAACTTCCATATGACGAATTTGCGGCCTGCCTTCCCTACGCGCTCCTGCCTGAAGAAAAGCGGCCCGGGCGACTGCAGGCACTGCATGACCCAAACCAGCAAAACGGCTGGAGGCAGTAATAAAAGTAAGGCGGGAATGCTAAGCACCAAGTCGAACACTCTCTTAACCATTTGGTTGAAGGGGCTCTCCAAGGGCTCGTTTTGCAAGGTGAAGAACTGCCGGCCAGATTCTTCAGTAAAGACCAACCGGGCGTCGAAGTGACCCGCCAAGGCGTTGTAGATCAGAACACGGCAACCATGGCGGTTCGAGTGGTCGGCAACAAGCGAGATCCAGCGATCAATGTGTTCGTCAGGCACGACCACGACCTGGTGCACGTCATTCTCGCGCAAATAATCGTCCAGCATCGAGTAGTGACCCAATTGAGGCAGTTTCAACTTTTCCGGAACGCATCGGGTCGTAGAAAAGGCGCCTGCAAAGGCAAAACCTTGGGACGAATGACGCTCGATCCAGTTTCCGAGTGCGTCGAGAGATTTCCCATCCCCAATGATAACGCTATTTCTGCCTTGGACGCTCGGGTTAACCACTCGCCTTACAACTCCGGGCAAAACGTAGTTGGCGAAGACCAATACGGGCCAACAGGATCCAATGAAGGTTCCGAGAAAAAGACGACTAATCTCCTTGTCCTTAGTGGCAAAGTAGGCCGCAAACACGAAAAAGGCGAGCAACCCGGATTGAAAATTGGCTTTCATCACGGAACCAGCAAAACGGCGCCAACCGCGCTTCATGAGAAAAGCACCGTATTCCTGAAAAGAGCCAAAGGAAGCCACCAAGACTCCCACCGCAGCAACCAAGGCGTAATTCCAAGGTAGGTTGATCAGCTCTCGCCCGGAAGCTTCCCACAAGTAATGAACCACCCAAAACCATGCGAAAGTCACACAGAGCAAGCTCAGCTTGTGCAAAGCAGCCAATCCACGAATCCTGTGGTTGATCATCTCGGGCGAAGGGAGGGCTTGAATTAAAATACTATGTTACTAAAACCTCCCCCTAGATATAGAAGTACCTTAAGCCATTCAAGCCCCTTCGCACTCATGAAATCGCATGAAAATTCTCTTCGAAGACATCTTAAGCCAAACGAGGAATGGCTTGAAAAGAAGATTCGAAGCTTGCAATTTTCATTTTTTTTTGAAAAACATGAATTTTGAATTTCCTTAGCACTTCATGCCCTTAAGCACAAGTAGCCGAGAAGCCCGCTCGGCCGACGAAACCGACTCCTTGGAATTGGAGGCTATTTATTTCTTCGTTCGCCTGATGGGGTTGCTTGGCATGCCCCGCTCCGTTGGTGAAATATACGGCCTACTGTACTTCTCTCCCGACCCTCTGCCAATGGATGCCGTGGCTTCTCGGTTAGGCATCAGCATGGGCTCGGCCAGCCAAGGTCTGAAGACACTCCGCTCCCTCAAGGCGGTACGCTCCACATACGTGCCGGGAGATCGGCGGGACCACTGGATCGCCGAATCCGAATTCAGGCGCCTGTTCTCCACTTTCATCCGAGACGAAATCAGCCCCCACCTAGACAGTGCCAAGGAACGCATCGCCCGGATGGAAGAATTAGCCGCCAATCGAGACGGCAAGGAAGAACGAGAGTTCTACGAACTGCGCATCAACAAACTGAAGCGCCTAACCAAAGGTGCATCTCGACTCCTCCCGGCCATGGCCGGCCTCCTCAGGCTGTGAATACAAGTAAAAACGAAGACTGGGCCTACGGCTGGTACTGCCTGCGGGCAAAACCCAAACAGGAAAATGTGGCGGCCCGCACGCTCGCCACTCTAAAAGAGGTGGAAGTCTTTCTTCCCAAAACCGTCCGAGCCCGCAAAAAAAACGCTCCCCCAGCCCAGGCACTCTTTCCCGGATACTTCTTCGCCCGCTTTGATCCCATCGCCCACCTGCGCTCGGTGCAGTACTCGCGGGGCGTCGCCTATGTCGTCCGCCGGAAGGAAAAACCCGTATCCGTCCCGCCCGCCTTAATGGACGAACTTCGAACGATCACAAACGACGGCCTGCTTGAGATCAAAGACCGGCCCCACAAGGTAGGGGACGAGGTCTCCGTAATAGCCGGCATCTTCAAAGGCGGCTTTGGCAAGGTGAAGCGCCTCCTGCCAGCCCGAGAGCGGGTCAAAGTTTTATTGGAATTCCTCGGTCGCGAAACCGAGGTCGAAATCAACGAGGACTCCCTCGACTTCCCCTCGACCCACGCCATGGAGGCGGGTTGAGGGCCTGAAAAACATCCGACGGTTGCTCCGAGCAACGACAAAAAAGGCTTTGCGAAACGCGCAAAGGGCCAAGGGCGGCAGCTTGCCCGAATTCCTTTCCCAACTCTTCGAAGCGTGCCCCGAGCCCTGATCACAGGAGTCTCGGGGCAGGACGGTTCCTACTTGGCGGAACTTCTGCTGAAGGAAGGCTACGAGGTTCACGGACTCGTCCGCCGCGCCTCGCTGGAAGACCCTGTCCGGCGCCTGAATCGTCTGCAGGGCGTTTTCGACGACCTCCAGCTGCACGCGGGCTCGCTAGAAAGTCACGCCGGCCTTTTCGAATGTGTCCGCAAGTCCGAACCGGACGAACTTTACCACCTCGGGGCCCAATCCTTCGTGTCCTACTCCTTCGAAGAAGAGTTCTCCACCATGGAGACG
>CAXGVD010000398.1:0-3293 GCA_964012695.1 uncultured Opitutia bacterium | reverse complement strand
CTAGAAGAAGGATGGTGCAAAGGGGAACGATGGCCCAGAGGGCGCCTTCGAGGGCGCCGCGGTCTTGGTCGGGGCCGTCCAGCTGGTCGTTTCCCTTGTTGTAGTTCAAGGTACCGTCCGGGTTGATGCTGTAGAAGTCTTCGCCGGGATCTAGGACGCCGTTGCCGTTTTTGTCTTCTTCTGGCTTGAAGGTGTTGGGAAAGAAGCCTAGGCCGTTGGTGAAGGAGCCGGAGATCGATTGGCCGACGGTTTCGTTTTGCTCGGCATTTAGCTTCCAAGTGGCGTCGGGCGTCTTGTAGCCGTCTCTTACGACGAGGGTGGTGGCCCCTTGCACCTCCACATTTTCGCGTTCCTCGGCCCCTGCCAAGGCGGCGGGAACGATTTTGCCTTCGGTTATGCGGGTCTTGAGCGAGTAGCCTTCGGGCAACTTGTTGTGTTTCTCGAGGTGCTCGTCGATCAGTTCACGCTCGTCCTTGGAGAGGGACCAAGCCAGTTCGTCTTCGGAGATTCCGCCGGCGGCGTTCAGCCGGTCCTTGGCCACGCTGTCGCCGAACTTTTGGAGGTCTTCGCCGTAGTTCTTACCGTACTCGCCGGCTTTCTCGTGCCACTCGGCTTTCGAGTAGGTGGCGAAGTAATAATCGTCCGTCTTGAAGAGGAAGGTGGCGTAGCAGATGACGGCGAGGATGGGGAAGAGGGAGGCGAGGGTGACAACGCCGAAGCCGGTGTTGCTGGACCCGCCAGTCGATACGATGCGGCAGACCCCGATGCCGAGAGAGAGAACAAGCGGCACGGTGACGGGGCCAGTGGTGACTGCGCCGCAGTCCCATGCAAGCCCGAGAACGTGCTTGAGGCGGTCGTCCGAGAACTGGAAGTAAAGGGTGAGGCAGGAGAGGACGACCACACCTATGTAGATGAAGGGCTTGAGCGACCAGCCTTTGTAGAAGCGCAGCACGCCGAGCAAAACGGCGATGCCCACGCCCACGCCTACGGAGTAGACGAGGTTCTCCGCACCAGTGTTGAGGATGGTCCAGAGGAGGGGGGCGGCGGTAGGGTCAACGCCCGCGCCGGCAGCTCGCAGAACGCCAATGGCGGGCTCCGCGAAGGTGGCGAAGCATCCGAGAACGAAGCCGAAGGCGAGACTGGTGGGCAGACACGGTATGCCCGCAATCTTTTTTCTAGGGAGGGTGGAACCGAGGGCTTCGCCTAGGGGCATGAGTCCGAGTCTCAAGCCTTCCATGAAGAAGGCGAGGCCGATGATCACTATCACGATGCCCGCCGCAATCATCAGGGAGTACACGATTGGCAAGCCGAGTACGAGTACCTGAAAGACGATGAGGTATAAAATGATGAACCACACGCACTGTATCTGCTCAATGACCTTGTCCTTGGCAAAGGACAGAAGGATACCGAGTTTTTGCTGAGTGGAGAGGCGGAGCTTGTCTTGGTCGGAGGATTGTTCGGCAGACATGGCGGGTGCTCAGGCGGTTTGGCGTCCAACGTTTAGCGGACGCGGGATTATTTCGTTGGTTATAAGAGGAGGTTTTTAAGACGCGCGCAAGGCTTAAATTAGAAAGGGATGGGTCATGCCGGAGGCAGTTCGAATGGGATCAAAGGCTCCACGAGGCATTGGCGAGAGTGAGGGAAAGGTTGGTGTGTTTGCCAGAGGTTATTGATACTGGGACGTCCCAAGTGACGCCCACTTTGCCGAGAGTCGCGGTGCCGATGACGTAGTGGCGTTCGGCGACGACTTCCTTGATTTCCTCCGAGCGGCCGTCGATGTCCGTGCGGATTCGGCGGCCTCCGTTGCTTTCCACGTGGTTGAGGAGTGTTTCCCTGATTTGTTTCTGCAGGTTGGCGAAGCGGAAGGGGTCCTTTCGACAACGTGCCCAGAGCTCGGCGTGGGATGAGACGCCGGGGTATTTGTCTTTGTCCAAGAGAATGCCGCCGGCTTCTAGGATTTGCTGCAGGCTTTTGTCGGCGATGAAGAATTCGGTGTAAAAGGCTTCTTTGACTTTTCCGTTGGAGGCTGTGACGACGGCGTTGAAGGCGAGGGAGCCCGTGGCCGGGGTGGCGTTAGGTGTGGGAGTGGGCTCAGGGGTGTTGCGTACCCGCAATGGAGGGAGTTTGGCCGAGCGGTCGGAGGGGGCAACGACTGGAGGGGGCGACGCGTCCGGTGGACCGAGGTCTCCGTTTGCGCCATTAAGGGTCGTGGGAGGGCGGGCACCACCGATTTTTTCGAGGAGCGCCTTGTTATGTTCTCGCAGGGACAGGTTGTCCTTCTGGTGGAGTGCGAGTGAGTTTTTGAGAGCGGTGATTTGGCTTTGAAGGCTTTGTATGTCCGCACTGAGCGGAGCGTCAGGGGTGCCGGAGGGGCCGGCGCGGCGCAGGCGGGAGTTTTCCGAGCGCAGTTGTTCGTTGAAGCGGGAGAGTGTGGCGATTTTCCCGTCTCTCTCGGCGATGGTTTTTTTAAGGAAGTCTATTTGGGTCTTGAGGTCCCGTTGGCTGTTTTCCATGGCGAGCAGGGCTTGCTCGGCTTCGCTGGAGGAAATGGAAGCTGGTGTTTCTACATCTGGAGCAAGTTGGTCTTCGAGGGAATCGGTGGCGGCACCAGGAGTTACCTCTACGGGGACGGAGGGGGTTTCGTGAAGGAGGTCGTGCAGATCGCTGGACATTTCGTCGGAAGTCCCTGGGGAAGGGCCTTCATCCGTGGGTCCGTGGGCGGATGAGTCGGTGCCTTGATCGTCGTGGAGCGCGTGGGGGTCGGGTTCCTGACCATCTCCGTGCTCGAGGAGGTCTAGCACGCTCTCACCTTTGGCTTCGTCGTGGGCGTCGGCGTGGCCGTCAGCATGGGCGTCGTCATGGCCTTCTCCACAGGAGGAAAGATAGGCCAAAAGAAAGAATGGAAGGGTGGCGGGCAAAAGGAAACAACGTGGTTTCATGGGCGGAAGACTTGGCAGGTGGAAGAAGTCAAATCGTCGATTCCTTGGAAATCGCCGTCAAAGGCAATACAAAAAATGCTTGGGTCGATGCTGAGAATGTCGCCAAACTGGTCACACCTTGTTGTTTACAATAATTGAGAATGTTCGTAGCATCGCTTTCAATATTCTTGGAAAACCGTTGCCTGCCTTGGACTCGGAGGCAGCACATCCACCCTTTCTTTCCCCGTGACCGATCTTGACAGCAACGAAGAACTCGCTTCCAAGGAAAACCGTTTCCTGAAGCAGACGATCCTGACTCTAAGGGACGAGCTGGAAAAGGCGGACGCCCTGAGTCGCGACGCCGTACAGCAGGCA
>CAXGVD010000397.1:0-3306 GCA_964012695.1 uncultured Opitutia bacterium | reverse complement strand
GCTCCGCTTGTAAGACCAGAGGAATTTCCCGACTGGATACTGTTTGAGGACGAGGACTTGCTGGTCTTGAACAAGCCGGGCTGGCTGGTGTGCCACCCTTCCAAGAACGGGCCGTGGTCTAGTTTGGTGGGAGCGGCCCGAGTGTATTGCGGAGTGGAAAGGCTCTATTTGGCGGGGCGGTTGGATCGCGAGACGAGCGGTGTGGTGGTATTGGGAAAAAACGCCTCGACGGGCAAAAGTTGGCAACGGGCGGTGGAGAAGCGTGAGACGGTGAGGATATATTTGGCCGTGCTGGAGGGGGAGCTGGTGGAAAAGACGGTGATGAATCACCACTTAGGGAACGACCCCGACAGCGCCGTACACGTGAAGCAGCGGGTAACGGCTCCGTCCCGAAAGTCCAAACGGGCAGTCACTACTTACGAACCTCTGGCGATTCGAAGCGGATTCAGCCTTGCACGTGTTACCACGGCTACAGGGCGGAAGCACCAGATAAGGGTTCATGCACAGGCGATGGGGTTCCCGCTGGTCGGGGAAAAGCTGTACGGACACGACGAAAATTTATACCTCAAGTTCTGCGAAGGCGGTTGGACAGAGGATCTGGCGGAGTCGCTGGCCCTGCCCAGACAGGCCCTTCACAGCGCTTTGTTCGGCTTGAAGAATACGGACCGCATCTTCACGGCGCCTTTCCCTGTAGATTTGAAGGCTTTTTGCATCGAACGAATGGGGCTGAGCGAGACGGAATTGGACGACCTCTTTGCCAAAGCGCTTCCTCTTGCAGATTCTTGAGGGCGAAAAAGGATTGTCGCGGAAGGTAGGGGAGGCTAGGTGTGATTTTTTTCACTCTTTCCGCAGCTCAACGAAGCCTAACTACCGCCGTGTCGAACGAACCTGCAACACCTTGGGAAGCCCTTCGAGCTGGATTTCGCCGCGCCTGCGTTCGTCGCCTTGTCCGAGACGAGGAAGGGGCTGTGGAGGTTCTCAAGGACGAGATTCCCGGTTTGGTGGTGGGTTGGGCCAAAACGGTGGACTTAGAGCCCGCCGAGAAAAAGGCCAAGCTGAAGGAGCTTTTTGACGACGAGTCCGCCCGGGCCGAGGAACTAGCCGTAGCCTTCGACCTCTTTGCCGCGCGTTTCGAACTCAATGTGGCCGATCGCGTGTCCCGCGAAGTGAAGAAGGTCAGTATCGGCGTTGAGAAACTTGCGGCCAAGTACGAGGAAACATTCTCCGACCTCGTCGCACGTTTCGAGGAAGGACTTGCCGGCCTGAAGGCGTTGACAAAAAAGCCTTTGAATCATGTTCCGGTGGAAGTGGAAACGGCTCCGAGCGAACCCGCGGAAGCTTCCGTTCCCGCGCCACCGCCGAACGAGGAAAGAACGCCCGAGCTTAAACCCGAGCAAGCGGACCCCGAGCCCGAACAAACGCCACCTGCAGAAGAACCCAACGAGCAGGTGCCTGCTCCCAAAGAAGAGGAGCTTGAGCCGGAGGATGAGGCGAACGAGTCCCCGGACCCTCCCGAGGAAGCCCCTCTAGCTACACCAAAGGGCATCGCATTCGACGACATCGAGGGTATGATCGATGAACTTCTCGCCCGAGAGGACGATTGAGGTGCGAAAGGGCCGCCCAGGTTTTCATTTCGGCTAAAACTTATTCACGTCGTCGGGTTTTCGTTGCCTTGCCGACATGATTTTCAACGCTGGCCGTTCTCTCTCGCCCAGCCCATAAACCGATGGACCGCCAAATGACGATGGACGTAACTGAATCCAAGGGCATATCCGCGCCCAAGACGAAATCCACGACCGCACGAAAGTCGGGCGGGAAAACCAAAAAAAAAGTCCGCTTAGGTCTAGACTTGGGGACGCTAAGCTCTTGCTACGCCGACAAACTGCGCAAGGCGGGTTCGGATGCCTCCGCGGGAGTGGTAATTCCGACCGTGGTTGGTTACGCCGAAGAAGGCATCCTATCCGGAATTTTGCCCGGAAACTCCTCGACCTTGTTCGGAAAGGAAGCCTTGGACAATGGGCTACACCTACGCCTGACTCACCCCTTGGTTGACGGCGTGGTGGCGGACCCGGAGGGCGCGGGTCTGTTCTTGAAGTATCTGCGTTCGCGCGTGGACCCCAACAAAGATGCCGAAGTTTTGGCCGTCATCGGTGTGCCCGCCGTGGCTGATGCAACCGCCAAGGACAACTTGAAACAGGCGGCCAAGGGCGCTTTCGACGGCGTGTTGTTCATACCCGAACCCTTCCTCGCCGCCCTAGGTTGCCGTGACGAGAGCCGCCTGGAGGATTCCGACTATAAGGACCCCGTGGCAAATTCGTTGTTCATAGACGTGGGAGCGGGAACTACGGACTTCTGCATCGTGCAAGGATACTTCCCCTCGGCCGAGGACCAGCTGAGCATTCCATTCGCAGGCAACGAGGTGGACGCGATACTGGATAAGGCGATACGTGAAGCCTATCCCGAGGTGGACCTTCCCATGGAGATGGTTCGCAAGTTCAAGGAGGAGTTCTCCTATGTGGGAGAACCGGAATCCGGGGCCCGCGTGAAGGTTCCCGTGGAAGGCAAGCCACGCAAAATCGAAATCGGAAAACAAGTTGGAGAAGCCTGCAACCAGTTACTGGCCGAGGTTTTCGAGTCTCTCTGCAAGGTTATTGCCATGGCTTCCAGTCAATCCGTCTTCTCCCTGTTGCAAAACATCATCCTGACTGGAGGAGGTAGCATGATTCGTGATTTCGATAAGGAACTGCAAAGGCTTCTCGAGGAAGACGATTACGAAAACCCCGTGGTCAGTGTGGCGGCCCATGACAGCAAGCCGTTTGTGGCCCTCGGAGCGCTGAAGGTGGGCCGGGCGGCTCGTGACGACCAGTGGATACGGCCGTAACGCTAAAACTTTCGTATTGAAGAGGCCTAGCGGGAAACGCCCGAGAATTGTTGGGCCCGTTTGAACCAACCGCGGCCATCCATAGAGGATGCCGATTGAAGGGGGCAAGGTCAGTTATTCAAACCGAAGTCAATTTCCTGCAGGAGTCGCCAAAGGTCCGTTTGTATTCGGGGCCTGTAGTTAAGGTTCACGGTTGTCTTGTCGTCCACTTGTGACTTGCCGCGGACTTGCCCGTGAATCTTGAGGAGTCCGTCTTCATCTACGAGGTCCAGCCGGATTGTTTCGACATCCAGGTCCTTCAGAGCGAGTTCGGTGTTTCTGCGGAGTTTGTATTCCGCGCCTTTGGGCTCCATGCCTTCGGTAAGGAGGCCGTCGGCGCGGTAGCGGAGACGTCCTAAGCTACGGGCGTCCATGAGGAGGTAACC
>CAXGVD010000396.1:0-3313 GCA_964012695.1 uncultured Opitutia bacterium | reverse complement strand
ATCGCCTCACCCGTCTCCTTCGCCGCCGTGCCCTCTTCCCCGCCTTCCACCCCGACGCTCCCCAAACCATTCATCGCCTCCACCCTGCCGTCTTCGCCCTCGAACGCGTTTCCCTTGACGGCGCTCAAACTATCCTTTGCCTCTTCAATTTCTCTGCCGACCCCATCACCCTTCCCCTCGAAGGGCACCTTGGCTCCGCCTTTCCCACACGCAAAGCCCGCGACCTCGCTGAAGGCTTCGACCTCGCCCTCGCCGCCGACGGTCTCACCCTCCGCCCCCACCAATTCCTCTGGCTTACCTCCTGACTCCCCTCCGTGAACCTCATCCTCTTCGACGCCCCGCAGGCCGAACTTCTCCTCCCGCACGACGACCCCCGAGCCCTCCACCTCCGCAACGTCCTCCGCCGCCAAGCCGGAGACCAGTTCGACGCCGCCGCAGTCAACGGTCCGCGAGGCAAAGGGACCCTTCTCGCCATCGAGCCCGACGGCCTCCGCCTCGCCTTCCACTGGTCCCAAAACGCCGAGGACGACCGTCTCCCCATCCACCTCCTCCTCGGTCTGCCCCGCCCCCAGACTGCCCGAAAAGTTCTCGAACAAACCGCCGCCCAAGGCGTCCGCTCCATCACCTTCTTCGAAGCCGAAAAAGGCGAACCCTCCTACGCCCAAAGCCGTCTTTGGAGCACCGACGAATGGAGCCGCCTCCTTCGCCGTGGCGTCGAACAAGCCTTCTGCGCCTTCCTTCCCGAAGTCTTCCACCACCCCAACCTTCCCGCCGCCTTGGCCGCCGTTCAACCAAACTGTAATCGCCTGGCCCTGGATGTCTATGAAGCCGACCAACCTCTCGCTCCCCCCGATTCCCCCGAACTCGAAGAATCCATTACCCTTGCCATAGGCCCGGAACGCGGCTGGTCCCTCGCCGAACGCAATCACCTCCGAGCTGCCCGCTTTACCCTCCGGCACCTGGGCACCCGAGTCCTCCGTACGGAAACCGCCTGCATCGCCGCCCTGGGCATCCTCGCCGTCCCGCACTGGTGAAAGCTTACTGCGCTTCTCGCCCTCTTCTGGACCTTTGTGAAGTTGAATGAAAAAGCGAAATATGACGAGCTTGACTTGCGACGAGCCTAAGAAGCTTGAAAGGAAGAACGCTTTTTCTGTTTGCTGTAAAATTCAGGTTGAGGCTTTAACAAGCCTAACCCTTGCGACCTTCGGAATTCGAGAAGCCGTCCGTCTCTCAGTTTCGTTTCAGGTGGAAGAGGCCGTGGGAGGGTTCGCCTTTGCCCGTTTTACCCAGACGCCTGTCGAGGCCCCATCCGGGAGGGAAGTCTTGGAAGTCTCCAGGCATGCCGAGGACGAGCAGGGTGTTTTCTTTTACGAAGCCGTCTTCGACGATTCGGGCGAAGAGCTTGTGGGCGAGTACGGGGAGGAGAGAGTAGGGCGGGTCGGCGAAAATCAGGTCGAAGGAGCGAGTGAGCTTGGGGGTGACTCGAAGGGCGTCTCCTTTCATAACTTCGAAGTCGAGGGGATCCAGGCCCGCGCTTTTGCAGGTCGCCTCCAAGTTAGCCCGAAGGCACTTGTTGGTGAGGCCGTCCAATTCCACGAAGGCACCGCGTGCGGCTCCTCGGCTGACGGCTTCAAGTCCGTGGGAGCCCGTGCCCGCGAATAGGTCTAGGAAAGAGGCGCCTTCCACCAAATCGCCCAGAGCGGAGAAGAGCCTTTCCCGAGCGGGTTCCAGGACGGGCCGCAACTTCCTGCCTTTGGGCACTTTCAGCGTTATGCCTTTGGCTTTGCCGCCGGAAATCCTCATGAGTTCCAGGGCAATTTTGAACGCCGGCGAGTGCCGCTTCGTCTTAGGTCATGCGTTTTCATGGTACTGTAACGTACTGAATGACTGTCTGGTCATTGTTTGGCAACAAGAGCGCCGTCCGGGAGGGCGGCGCTTTTCAGTAAGCTGGTTTTTCGTTGCCGGCGGGAATGGGTCAACGCAATTTCTCGCATGTGTCCGGATTGCGCCGAGTTTTCGTAGCCGAATCTTTCTCGAGGGGTGAGGAGCAACTTCTTCGCTTGAGCCCCGAGGAAAGTCGCCACCTCGCCAAGGTTTTGCGGGCGGAGCGTGGAACGGAGGTGGAGGCCCTTGACGGATGCGGGACGATTTGGCGGGCGGAGGTGATGGACGCGAATCCTCGTGAGGTGGCCCTGCGGGCACTGGAGGAGACCCGGGTGGCGCCGTCTGCTCCGCGTTACGAATTGGGCGTGGCCCTGCCCAAGGGTGGGCGCATGGACGACTTGGCCCGGCAACTCGTGGAGCTGGGGGTAGCCCGCTTGTCCCCTCTGCTCACGGAACGTTCGGAGGCGGGAAAGGTGGCGGAGCGCGGGGCCGCGAAGATGGAGAAGTGGCGACGGATTGCGGTGGAGGCCTGCAAGCAGTCGGGGAATCCGTGGTTGCCGGAGATTTTCGAACCCCGCCCTTTTATCGATTGGTTGAGCTCCTTGCCTGCTGGCGGGGTTTACTGGTTGGGAAGCCCCGGAGCCCATCCTCCCGGTTCCGGTGGAGAGGATGAGGAGGCGGAGAACGTCGCCGTGGCCATCGGTCCGGAGGGCGGTTTCAGCGCGAGGGAGGAAGAGCAAGCGGCCCAAGCCGGCTTCCTGCCCGTGGGCTTGGGTCCTTACGTCCTGAGGGTGGAGACGGCGGCGGTGGCCGCTTTGGCGGTTGCGCGGGCGAGATTCCGTGCATAGGTTTAGCCCTTTCCCATTACTCGAAATCCCGTGCCCGACCAAATCCAAGGCGAAGAAAAACTGCGAATCGTTCTCGAATCGATCATTCGCAACGTGCCCAAGGATCAACAGTGCGAAAAGTACGGCGTGACGGAGCAGGAGTTCGAAACGTGGCGGGAAACCCTGATGCGGGACGGTGGCAAAATCTACGACGAACCCGATCCCGTGGTGGTCAGTTCGGGCGGAGCCGGCTTATTCACCAAGTTATTTCTCGCCTTGAGCGTACTGGCAAACATCGTCTTGATCGGCGGCGTAGTTGCGTGGAAGATGGGCTGGCTGGGCACGTTGAACAAGCCCGAGCCGGAAATTGCGGGCGCTCCCACCGATGATTCTTCCGACTCTTTGTCCTCGTTGCTCGAGGTAACCGGTCCTGCATCCGCCGCTTCTTCGCGGCCCGCTTCTCCTCGTCCACCCGATCCCTCGAGACAGGCGGTTCACCGAAAGAACTGACCTTGAAACCGGAAGGCGCCTCCGGAAATGAAATGGACTTATTGTACGACAACGTCGCTTCCTCCGGTATCAAGGATAATCTCCTCGTCTTC
>CAXGVD010000395.1:0-3330 GCA_964012695.1 uncultured Opitutia bacterium | reverse complement strand
TCTCGCCGAAGCGACAACACCTCGTTAAAGGGGTACGATGAAAATCGAAAAGGTTGAGGCGTTCTTGCTTTCCTGTCCCATGCCGGAACCCGTGGAACTTCCATTTCACGGGGGGCGTCGAGTCATCTACAAACGGGACGCGCTCTACGTTAAGGTTACGGGAGAGGGCGGTTTGCATGGTTTCGGGCCGGGGGCGGCTTCCGAGCGAACGGCGCAACTGGTGAACGGGAGCTTGGCCGAGTTGGTGAAGGGGAGGGAAGTATCCGAAGCGGCAGAGTCCTTCGTTAAGGGTGCTTGCGACAAGGCGGGACCGGAGGTCTTTGCGGCTGCGGGTGCGGTGGAGGTCGCCTTGTACGACTTGTGGGGCAAGGCCGAAAGATGCTCAGTGACGGAATTTTTCGGCGGGAGGAAGCAGCAGACCGTTCGTTGCTACGGAAGCGCGGGGATGTATCAAAGCGCCGAGGCTTACGCGGCAGAGGCGGCGGCGGTTTGCGAGCAAGGTTTCGAGGCCTACAAGTATCGGCCTGCTCTGGGGCCCGAAGAGGATGTTCGAACGGTGCAACTGATGCGTGAGGCCCTGGGTCCGGAAGTGGGCATTTGCATGGATGCGCACGCGTGGTGGCGCATGGGGCACAGGTCCTACGGAAAGAAGACGATCGAGAGCATCGCCCGAAACGTCTCCGACATGGGCGTGACCTGGTTGGAGGAGCCGTTGCCAACGGAGGATCAAGAGGCTTACGCCGAGCTTCGCCGCAAGGGTATCGTGCCGGTGGCCGCGGGCGAGCACGAGCGTGACGTGGCGGGTTTCGAGGCCTTGGTACGTGGCGGTTGCGTGGATTTCGCCCAAGCGGACGTCTCCCACCATGGTGGATTCTCGGGCCTGCGGCAAATTCTCGGATTGTGCGAGGAAGAAAAGGTTGCGTTCGCCTTTCACAATTGGGGCACGGCCTTGGAAACGGTAGCGGACGCATTGATCGGCTCTTGCTTTTCTCGGGAAACGGCGGCTTGGCTGGAATACCCGGAGTACACTCATCGCGATCCCCGCGTGATGTACCCCTATCCCCTTTCCGACGAATTGGTCCCGGAGGCACCGAAACCCGTAAAGGGAGAGTTGCCCTTGCCCGAGGGGCCCGGCTTGGGCGTGAAGGTGGACGAGGGTATGTTGGAGAAGTTTCCCTACCGACCCGGCCCGTGGAGCTTGTTCGAGTTGGAATCCCCGCCTACCAAACTGGCCCTAAGCGGAGACCACGCCCTCCCGTGGGCGGACGATGCCGACGCCTAAGGCCTGCGCTCAACTCGAACCCGACTTATGTTTCGGTTGCTCTGAGGTGCGAGACCTCCAGGGCGGCCAGCATTTCCGCGACGGTTTGACCAGTGGCGGGGTGACAGAGGTCGGGAGCGAGGTCTTGGAGGGGGCGGAGGACAAAGTCCCGCTCGGGCAAACCGGGGTGGGGAAGCGTGAGTTCGGGGGTGTCGACAACGGCGTCGCCGTGCAAGAGGAGATCGAGGTCGATGAGGCGCGGGCCGTTTTCCCGGACGACTTTCTTGCCCAGTTCAATCTCTAGGCGGCGAAGCTTACGTAAAAGCGGGAGCGGCGCGAGGTCAGTAGCGAGTTGGGCGGCGGCGTTGAGGAAGTCCGGTTGCTCAGCGAAGCCGTAGGGCTTGCTCCGGTAGAAACGAGATACGGCCCGGACCTCGGAAAAGGCGCCCATGGCCTCCAAGGCCCGGCCAAAGGTTTCCTCGGGTGCCCCGAGATTGGCTCCGAGCCCGACGTAAATTTCAGTCTTCAACGCTTACTCGGATTTCCCGAAGGCCCAGCTTCTTGGTGTAGCGGGGTTTGTCCACGGAGACCTTGGCTTTCTCGGCGAGGAATTCGCTCTTGAGCTTACGGGCCAGAAGGTGGGCAAAGCACTCCAAGGTTTTGCCGTCATAGGCGGAGGCGAAGCTCTTTACGCAGGCGATGATATCGCGGTAGTCGATACCGTCAGCGAGGTCGTCACTGAACCTGATGCGCTCGAAGTCGTATGCCAAATCCACCGTAACACGCAGGTCCTGCGGGGCGTGCTGCTCCTCCTCGAGCAGACCTATGCGGGCCATCACCTCGATGCCCTCCAGACGAACGTTTCCCATGCCCGTAAGGAAAAGGAGAAAGGGCGGGATTGGGAAGGCTAAAGGCGGATCACTTTTTCAGGCTTTCGCCAGACAGAGGTTTCGGCCCCATTCGGACCATGAACAACTTTCAAGAAAGTGGTGAAAAAACACCAGACAGACTCAGTGAGCATGTCCGATCCGCCGAATTGGATCGCACGCCCCATCCTTTCCGAAACTACTGGGATGGCGGAAGAGGCACCCCTCATTTCTTCCGGCGAGGCTGCTTGAGACCTGGCTTCAACTCGGTTTCATAGGCGGGGTTGGGGACGGGCATCTTGGCCTTCATGTGCTTCTGCCATTCGAGGAGTTTGTCGGCGAGTTCGTTAGCCTTGCCGGGGTTGGACTTGGCAAGGTCGATCTTTTCGGAGGGGTCGTCCTTGAGGTTGTAAAGTTCCACCTTGTCGTAATGGTAGAAGTGGATGAGCTTCCAGTCGCCGTCTCGGATAGAGGCCCCAGGCTTCCAAGTCGAGCCGTGGTAGTGGGGGTAGTGCCAGTGAAGAGTTCGGGACTTTACGGCGCGTCCTTCCAGTTCGGGTCGGATGCTGCGCCCGTCGGCGTGAAGTTTGGGTTGGAGCGGGAGGCCCGCTAGGTCGAGCATGGTGGGGAAGAAGTCCATCGAGACGATCGGAGTGCGGCAGACGGAGCCTGGTTTTGTCACCCCTGGCGCCCGCACGAGAGTCGGTTCGCGCACGCCGCCTTCGTAGAGCCAGCCTTTGCCCGCTCTTAGGGGCAGGTTGCTGCCCGGGCCAGGGCGGGAAAGTGTGGATAGACCGCCGTTGTCAGAGAAGAAGATGACTGCGGTTTCGTCCGAGATTCCGAGTTCGTCAAGCTTCCCAAGCAAGGCGCCCACGCTGTCGTCTACCGCGGCCACCATGGAGGCCAGGGCAGGGTTGTCCTGCCTCATGCGGGTCACGCCCTGGTGCTCGGAGCGGGTAGGGGTTGCGCCTTGGAAGGTTTTGGCGGCTTTGTCGAGGTAGTGCTTGATGCGCTTCTTGTAAGGTTGGATGGGGGTGTGAACATTGTAGTAGGAGAGGTAGAGGAGGAAGGGGACGTCTTTTTTACGCTTCTCTAGAAAGGCCACGGATTCCTCGGTCAGACGCTCGGTAAGGTATTCGCCGGGCTTCTTCGCCTTTAGGGCCGGGTTGGTCCAAGGGGCGTAGTACCCGCCGGGAGGGGAAC
>CAXGVD010000394.1:0-3333 GCA_964012695.1 uncultured Opitutia bacterium | reverse complement strand
GAATGGGAGTTGAGCGGTGGGAATGCGGGCTAGGTCACGCTTGCGTTCGGCTTGCTCCAGCATGGGTGGGCAGAAGTCGAGGCCGGTTACGCGGTGATCGGCGGCGGGAAGGGCGGCGCGGATGGCGAGGGCCACGTCGCCGCTGCCCGTGGCGAGGTCGAGAACGTTCGTGCAGGGTGAGCCGCGAACTTCGCGGACTAGTTTGCGACGCCAGAGGAAATCGTTGCCGCCGGAGAGGAGGTGGTTGGCGAGGTCGTAGCGTTTCGCAATGCCCGAGAAGGCCCTTCTTACGGAGGCGGGGTCAGGGTTCGTCATCGGAGCCGTCCTCGGAGGAGCCGAAGCTATCGACGACCCATTTGGAGAGTTCCTTGTCGGGGTCGTCCACGACTTTCTTGTCGATGACGAATTCGCTTTTGCCCGTTCTCTGGAAGATGATGCTGAGCCCGTGCTCGAAGTCGCGGAACTTGCGTTCGCAGACGGAGCGGACGGAGCGGTTTTCCTTGGCGGCGAGCTTGGCTAGGGCGACCTTGGCTGGTTTGCGGAACTTGAGCCGGTACTCGTGTTCTTCGGCAAATTCCTTTGCGAAACGATCGACATCTTCGAGGAGGGATTCGTTGAAAAGGTCCTTGTTCTCCTCGATGAGGCGTCGGAGTGCGGCGGCGGGGTCGTCCACTAGTGCAGCGTCCACCTCAAAGGAGCGGACGGCTGTGGAGGGGAGCTCGAACTTGAAGTCGCGAAAGATGCGTTCGAGGACGGTGACGAGCCCGCGAGCTCCGGTTTGCTCCTTGGCGGCTTGCTCGGCGATACTGTCGAGTGCTTCGTCGGCGACGTTCATCTTTACGTCGTAGCCAGCGAAGTCGCCCTTGAATTGTTCAAGGGCGTTGCCTTCTGAGGAGCGGAGGATGTCGGCAAGGTCGGCTGCAGCCAGTTCGTCGCAGGCGACACGCACGGGGAGGCGACCCACGAATTCTGGCTCGAAGCCGTATTGTATGAAGTCGCGGGTCTCGGCTTGGTGAAGGAAGCGTGAGTCGGGACCGTCGTCGGCGGCCATTTCCTCGGAGGAGCCGAAGCCGATGCGGGAGAGTGAGAGGCGCTTTTTCACGTCTTCGGCCAACCGGTCGAAGGCACCGCTGACGATGAAGAGGACATTCTTGGTGTTGATCGTGTTCTTGCTGCTTCCGTCCGAGCCGCCACGCTGCATCTCCATCATGGCCTTCATCTGCCCCATCATATCGTGGGCAGAGTGCAGGTTAACTTCGGTATCCTCCATCAGTTTGAGGAGGTTGATCTGGACTCCTCGACCGGAAACGTCACGTCCGCCCCCTCGGGAGGCTTCTCCAGCGATCTTGTCGATTTCGTCCACGTAGATGATGCCGTACTCGGCCAACTCGACATCGCCGTCGGCGGCTTTGACGAGGTCGCGTACGAGGTCCTCGACGTCGTAGCCGACATATCCTGTTTCGGAGAATTTGGTGGCGTCGGCCTTGACGAAGGGGACGCCGATGAGGCGGGCGACCATCCGCATGAGGTAGGTTTTTCCGACGCCCGTGGGGCCGAGGATTAGGACATTCGGTTTAACATGCTCCTTGCGGGCTACTTCAGGTTTTTCTAGGCAGCGCCTGACGTGATTGTAGTGGTCGCAGACGGCTACTGAGAGGACCCGCTTGGCCTGTTCCTGCTTGACCACGAAGCGATCCAGGTAGTCGCGGATTTCCTTGGGGCGGCGGTCGAAGCGACGGATTTTATCCAGCCTGACTTCCGCCTCTTCCTCGGATTCGTCGAGACCGGAGGAGTCGTCCGTTTCTTCGTCGGCCTTCTCGCCTTGGGAAGCTTGTCCCATGAAGGGAGCGAAGGCGACTTGCACATTGCGGTTCTTGAGAAGGTCGCGAAGTTGCTTTTGTATCTCCTCCAGCGGATTTTCGTCTTCTTTCTTGGACATTTAGCGTTTAAATTGGGTTTGACAGGCTGCACCTTTGAAGAAATCTGTGAAAGTTTTTCCGTTTATATAAACTCTCGAACCCATCGTTTTCAAATTTAATTACCACCGCCATGCCCAACAACCTCACCAAACGGCAAATCATTCAGACGGTTTACGAAGGCAAGAACTGCAAGCAGGAAGACGTGCGGCAAATCGTTCAGGAAACCCTGAACTTGATTTCTGACACGCTTGCGGAAGGCCGCGGAATCGAACTGCGCAACTTCGGCATCTTTGAACTTCAGGTTCGCAAGGCCAGAGTAGGCCGCAACCCCAAGAATCCGGGGACCGAACTCGTGATCCCTCGGCGAGTCGCAGTGAAATTCAAACCCGGCAAGAACTTGCGGGAAAAGTTGGAGCTTCTCGACTTGGACGAACTCTCGTCCTGAGTCCGGCCATGTTCGATAGCCTGCCCGGTTTCCGGGACTTCTATCCAGAGGACTGCTCCCGGCGGAACCATTTGTTCCGTATATTCCGCCAAGTCGCCCGAGCCTTTACCTTTCGGGAGTACGACTGCCCTGTCCTTGAACCTCTCGACCTTTACGTGGAGAAGTCGGGCGAGGAAATCGTGGACCAGCTTTTTCACTTCACCGACCGTGGGGACCGCCGTGTCGCCCTACGCCCTGAACTCACGCCCTCGCTCGCCCGCATGGTCACCGCAAAGGCGGGCTCCCTAAAACGCCCCGTCAAGTGGTTCAATATCGGAGAGCACTACCGTTACGAACGCCCCCAGAAAGGCCGCCTGCGGGCCTTTTACCAATTCAACGCCGACGTTCTCGGCGAAGCTGGCGCCGGAGCCGAAGCCGAACTCATCGCCCTGCTCGCTGCCATCCTGAAAACCTGCGGTTTGGGCCCCGAGCAGTTCCGCATACGCCTCAGCGATCGCGTCGCCTGGAGCCTATTCCTCGGCTCCTTCGGCGTTTCGGACGAGCAGCGCCCCACCCTCCTCGACGCCATCGACAAAAGCGAACGCCGCTCGCCCGAACAAACCTTGGATACCATCGAGAAGGCCCTTCCCAGGCACGGTCGCTCCATCCTGGCCGCCATCGAGGAACTTAAGGGAATCGACGACTTCGAAGAACTCCGTAAACGATTGGAAGGCTTCGGCGAGGCAGGCGCTGAGCGCGCCGCCCAATGGGCCGAGCTCCTCGAACTGCTTGAGGCTCACGGCGTCTCCGACTGCGTCCACATCGATCTCTCCATCGTCCGTGGCCTCGCCTATTATACGGGATTCGTCTATGAAGCCTTCGAGACCGCCGGGGACTCCCGGGCCTTGGCCGGAGGCGGTCGCTACGATCACCTCGCCCGCCAGCTCTCGGGGAACGTGGAACTTCCCGCCGTAGGTTTCGCCATCGGAG
>CAXGVD010000393.1:0-3337 GCA_964012695.1 uncultured Opitutia bacterium | reverse complement strand
GCACCACCACCTTGCCGCTCGTATAGGCGACCACGTTCACCCGGTCCCCGTTGTAGGCGAAGCGTGCGTGCTGCACCTCCTTGGGAAACCACCCGCGCGATTCCAACGCGAAGTTCAACTTCTCCATCTGCCCGTCGTCGAGCTTGATGGTGTACATCGTCTTCTTCGGCTTTTCCGCCGCATCCTCGCCATACGCTTGTCTTGCCATAAGCCGCCCACCTATGAAAAAGACTCCGCTCGAACGCAACCGCCAAGCAACGTGAACCTTCCTTCCGACCACCCCCTCGCCGACTCCTCGGGACTCCGCGACTTCCGAGCCGCGTTGCTCGATTGGTACGATGAGAACAAGCGCGACCTGCCTTGGCGACGTTCTCCGAACCTTTACAAGACCGTTGTCTCGGAGTTCATGCTCCAGCAAACCCGGGTTTCCACCGTCCTTCCCTACTTCGAGCGATGGTTGAAGAGCTTTCCTGATTTCGCCTCCCTCGCCGCCGCTTCCGAGGAAGCGGTCCTCAAGGCGTGGGAAGGGCTCGGCTACTATTCCCGCGCCCGCAACCTGCGCAGGTTGGCCGCCGAACTCGTCGCTCTACCCGAAGTCCCCGAGGAACCAGCCGAATGGGAACGTTTCCACGGCGTGGGCCCATACGTCGCCGCCGCCGTCACCAGCATCAGCTTCGGGGCTTCCGCGGCCGTGGCGGACGGAAACGTCGTCCGCGTCCTTACGCGACTTCTCGCCGACGAAGAGAAATACCGCGATGGAGCCACCGCTCAGCGCAAACTTCGTCCCGTCGCTCAAACTCTCCTGTCTACCGAGCGTCCCGGCGACTACAACCAAGCCGTCATGGAACTAGGCGCCACAGTCTGTCACCGGCGTTCCCCGCTCTGCACCGCCTGCCCTGTGCTCTCCTTTTGTCGAGCAGGCCGGCGGGGCGAAGCCGAAGCCTATCCCGTCCTCTCCAAACGAAAAACCGAGCGCGTCACCATCCGGCGCCTTTGGATTACCCGAGGCGACTCCCTCCTACTGCACGAAATCCCCGCCGACTCCAAACGCCTCGCCGGCCTCCTCGAACTCCCTCGCCCGGAAGACCTACCCGAAGATCTGCGCCGTCCCCTCGACCAGACCGTCCACATCGTCACTAAGCGCCGAGCCATCGCCAACCAAAAAATCGAGGAACTCATCCATCGTGCGGACCTTCCGCCGAACGCCGAACTCCCTCCGAACTGCACCTTGTGCTTCGTCCCCTTCGAAGAACTCCCCGATGTCACTCTTTCAGGACCTCACCGAAAGTGGGTTGAGGAACTGTTGGCGGACCAATGGGAAAAGGGGCATTGACTTCACAAGGTGCTTTAGAAAAGTACAGTTTATGAAAATAATTTCATCAGTCCTGCCTGCAACCTTCAGCCTCCTCATTCTTTTGGGGTTCTCTTGTTCAAAAACTCCTTCAGATCCGGAGGAATTCGGAGAGAAGGTGCTGGAGGCTTTCGCAAAAGACGATTTCGAATCCTTCTTGGAAATGACGACTTCTTCGCTTTCTCAATCACAAATGGAGGATGTGATGAATCATTTGAAAGAAAAGAATCTAGAACACTGGAAAAAAGAACTTGAGGAAGAAACGGACGAAGAAGAAAAAGAAAGCATCCAAGATAACATAAAGGAATTGGAAGAAACCAATGTAGAAGAAATTGCTGTAAGAGCGAAGAACCTCTTCCTCCGTAGCACTCTTGAGGAGGTGGATTACGAGGAATGGAAAGAAATTAAAGAAAAGGGAAAGGACCAGAGCATTGATGACTACCAAAAAAGAATCCTAAAAAGTGAGAGAGAAGGGGAAGTTCCTGATTACTTGACTGAACTCTTAAAAGAAACCAAGAAACAAACCTTTGGAAGTAAGGAATATGAGGAGTGGAAGGAGTCTCTAGATTCTAGGAAAGAAAAGTGGAAAGAATCCTTTGATGATATAGTTCGAGATGCAAAAAGTGCAGGCATCAACTGGGAAGACGTCAAATTCGAATATGTCGATTTTGATAAAGAAATGAAAAAAGATAGAGGAAATTACGATATGATGCTTGTATTTTCTTATAGAGATGAAAATTATAAAATTGAGTTGGATGACTGCGTCGACACTCAATTAGGAATAATGATTGGAGATGAACCTAAATGGAAAGGTTCGTTTTCTAATTCAGATTAACTTGGCAAGTGTAGGAATTCGTCGGCAGTTCTGTTTATGACCCCGTCGAAGGAACCGTTGGAGAAGAAGACTAACAGCGTTTTCCGTTCAAAACACTGATTCTGAAGGGATTCGCCGAGGGCTTGGTTGGTAGGGAAGGCTTGAGCGGCTAGGCCTTTCTCGCGAAGGCGACGGACCATGACCTCGGCATCGAGGCGTTCCTCGGTAGGGATACGTTCGGCTCGGTGGATTTCGCCAAGGAGAATTTCGTCGGCACAGCCGAGGGCGTCGGTGAAGGCGTCTTGGAAAACATTGGTGACTGCGGTGTTGCTACGGGGTTCGAAGCAGGCGACGATCCGGTGAGCCGGCCAGCGGGCCCGCAGAGAAACGAGGGCTCCGGCGATGGCGGTGGGGTGGTGAGCGAAGTCGGAAAGAACGACAATTTCGTCTCGTTCCACAAGGATTTCCTGCCGACGTTTCACGCCTTTGCACTTCTCGAAGGGGGGCAAGCCGTAGCTGGCGAAGGGATTTTCGCTCGCCTCCGAGGAGAGGTTCGGCGTTCGGCCGGCGGAGGCGGCTTGAGCGAGGACGGAGGCGAGGGCGGCCATGGCGGCGTTGCGGGCGTTGTACTCACCGGGAAGGCTCCAGCAGACTTCGCCGGCCTCGGCTCCGCGCCATAGGAGGCGGAAGCGAGCGCCTTCAGGGCCTTCGGAGAAGTCAGCGAGGCGGAGATCGTTATTCAGGCCCTTGCCCACGCGAAGAACGGTCGTCCATGAGGGTTCGGGAAGCGCCGCGAGGTTGGTGTCGTCGCCGTTCATGAGGACGAATCCGTCACTCGGGACAATGCGGAGGAGGTGATCGAAGGAACGTGAAACGTCAGCGAGGTCGCGGAAGATGTCGGAGTGGTCGAACTCCAAGTTGTTGAGGACGAGGACGCGGGGGCGGTAGTGGATGAACTTGGAACGCTTGTCGAAGAAGGCGGAGTCGTACTCGTCGCCCTCGATGACGAAGGGAGCTTTCGGTCCGCCAAGCTCGTTGCCGGAGGGGAGGTCGAGCGGTACGCCGCCGACGAGATAGCCGGGTTCGGCCCCCGCCTCGGTCAGAGCGAAGGCGGTGAGGGAGGTGGTGGTGGTCTTGCCGTGGGTGCCTGCGACTGCAACGCCGTACTTGAG
>CAXGVD010000392.1:0-3340 GCA_964012695.1 uncultured Opitutia bacterium | reverse complement strand
TCGGGGAAAAAGCAACGGGAGTCCATCGTCCAGAGAGACTTGTTCGGCTGAGGGTGGTTGGGGCCCGGCGGGGCGCGTGGCCCGAGGGTGGAAATGAGTTCTGGCCGTGCAACCTTCTTGTCTTTGCGTGGCCGCATGCCTAGCTTCGGGGTGTGACAAAGCGTGTAATGAGCTTGGTTTTTCTTGCCCGGGCGCTTGCGGGGTCGGGGCTTTTCGGAGCTTCGGGCGAGAACGGTGAACAGGCGGTTACGAAGGCTTTCCGAAAAGACGCCCTTCCTTTACTCAAGGAATACTGCTACGGTTGCCATGGTGAGAAGAAGGCCAAGGCTGGTATTCGGGTGGATTACCTGGACGGCTCGGTGCCGGACAAGGAGGTGCGACATTGGGAGGTGATTCGGGAGCAGTTGGCGGAGGAGGAGATGCCGCCGGAGGACGAGGCTCAGCCGAGCGAAGCCCAACGGGCGGGGATGGTGGCGTGGATTGACGAGGCGTTGCGGATGGCGCGGGCGCGGACGCGGCCGAAGAACGGAGGCGCCCGTCGGCTTACGGTGGCCCAGTACAGGAACACGTTGCGGGATTTGCTCGGCATCGAGGAGGATTTGACGGGGGTGTTGCCGCCGGATGGCGTTTCCAAGGACGGGTTCGTGAATAACGGGAAGTCGATGCTGTTGTCGCCCTTGTTGGTGGAGACCTATTTCGAGATTGCTGAGCGGGCCTTGGATTTAGCGATCGTGACCCCGGAGGCGAAGCCCATAATTCAGAACTTTCGGGTGGAACTCGGGCGTGCAATCAATCCGGAGCCTTGTCCGGACAAGTTGATCCTGGGCGCCTTAAATCACTTGTTGCCCAACGATGCATTTGTGATCCGACAACTTGCGCCACGTAAGCCGTTCGCCTTCACTCGGTTCAAGATGCGGACGAAGTGGCGGTTCATCGAGGGCTACCAAGGGAACGCCACGGTGCGCGGCTGGCGCGAGTACGATAGCATTTACCACGCGGTCTTCGCCTGCATGCGCGGCTCCAAGGGCTATCCGCTGGGCAAGGCCTATGAGGTGGTCGAGGATGGACTGCTCTTGCGCCCGGCCATTCCTAGCGCGGAGATGTGGCGGGTGGAAAGCACCTACGGGCCGCGTGCGAACTTCAAGATCTCTGTGCGCGAGCTGCCCAAGCATGGAAACTTCCGTATTCGGGTGAAGGCGGCCAAGTACGAGGACGCCATGTTGCTGGAACGCGGTGCAGAGCGGGCTAAGCCTTCGGCGGAGGAGGTTACCTTGCAGGGTTCTGAAGAGCCGCGGACGGTCACGATTCCCAAGGCGGGCCTCTATCAGGCGGACGTGTTCCTGCAACGCCCGGCTAATGCGGCCGTGGTTACGCACTCCTCCGAGCTTGGCCGGGGGCTGGTCGGGGCTTGGGAGCTGGACGGCAACGCACGGAGCAGCCCGCCGCGCAAGGAACTGGAGGGGCGGCTGGTGGGCGGCGCGAATTTCGTGGAGTCGCCTTTCGGCGATGGCCGGGCGGTGGAGTTCGACGGCAAGGTCGCCGCCGTGGTGGTGCCCCGCCACAAAGCGATGAACGTGGGCTCGGGGGCGTTTACGGTGGCTGCCTGGATTCGGCCCGCAGAGCTTCGACAGGGCGGCATCGTTTGCCTTGGTAAGTACGGTTGGAAGCACGGTTGGTATCTTGACATGCCGAACAACCAAGGCGTGCTGCGCATCGAGACGGTCAACCCGGAAAACCGTCCCAACGGCACGGTTCAGTCGCGGCCGGGAGCTATCCTTGCGAACCAGTGGCAGCATGTGGCGGCGATTGTCCGGCGCGGCGAAAACCAAACCCGACTTTTCATCAACGGCTATCAGGTGGCCCAGGGCTCCGTTGCCCCTAAGGACTTGGATAACCCGAAGGTGGACCTACACCTTGGACGCATTCAGGAGTCGAAGCTTTTCAAGGGGCGCATCGATGGCGTGCGGCTATACGCCCGTGCCTTGGAAGAAGCCGAGATTCAGGCTTTGCTGGAGCCGGGGCGGAAGGCGGGGCTGGTATTGAAGCCGCCGCCGGAGAAACCGCAAGACGTCACGCTCCGCCTGGACGGCCGGGAGTTTACTGCCACGCGGCATCAACCGGCTTTCCTAGTGGCTCGCTTGCCGGCGGGGGCGGTGGAGGTACGGGCGAAAACCTCGTCTGGCCGGGTGCCGCATCGGGTGACCCTTACCCCTGTGCCAGCTGCAAGTGAACTGGCCAAACGCTTCGAGGCCTTTGATAAACGTTCCCCGTGGCTAGGCGCCCACCTCGGCCTGCGTCGGGACTGCGGTAGCACGTTCTCACCCGTGCAAAGGCCCGTAGAAGTGAAGGACGTTAAATTGCGCGAGTACGTTTTCGAGGGCGCCGTAAACAACTATCCGAGCGACGACGTCGAGGAGGGCAACGACAACTACCTCGCCGGCGTGCGCGAAATCGGCGTGCGCAGCGAGTATACGGACGGTCGCGAACGTCCGCGTCTGCGGGTGCGCTCGGTGGAGTTCGAGGGGCCGTTCTACGAAAGCTGGCCGCCGGAGACGCATCGCCGCATCTTCATCGACTCGGCCAACGAGGACGAACCGGAAACGTACGCCCGCGAGATCGTCCGGTCCTTCGCGGGGCGTGCTTTTCGCAGGCCAGTCACCTCCGACGAGGAAGCCTCATTGATGGCTGTGTGGCAGGATTCGTTCGCCGCCCACGGCGAATTCATCCGCAGCATCAAGGACACGCTGCTTGTCGCACTCACCTCGCCGCAGTTTCTGTTCCTTATCGAGAAAAGCGACTCCCCCAAACCCGAGCCGCTCACCGACCACGAGCTGGCCTCCAAGCTCGCATACTTCCTCTGGAACACCATGCCTGACCCTCGCCTGTGCAAAATGGCCGCCGCAGGCAAGCTGCACGATGCGCTGGATGGTGAAATCACTCGCCTGATCTCCGACCCTCGATTCGTCCGGTTCGTCCGGGAATTCGCCTCGCAATGGCTGGGCCTCGACAAGTTCGACGTTGTGGAAATCGACCGCAACCGCTTCCCGGCCCTCACCCGCGACGTTCGCCTTCATCTGCGGCGCCAACCTGCGGAGTTGTTGCTGTTCCTCATCCGAGAAAACCTGCCCATTCGCCACCTCGTCCGGGCTGACTTCATCCTAGCCAACGAAGTCATCGCCGGCTACCATGGCCTTGGCGACCGCACCGAAAGCGGCTTCACCTTTACGGCCCTCAAGCACGAACGCCCCTACCTCGGCGGCCTACTTTCCCAGACCGGCATCCTCGCCGGCCTCTCCGACGGTCGCGAACCCAACGCCGTGAAGCGCGGAGCTTGGTTGGC
>CAXGVD010000391.1:0-3340 GCA_964012695.1 uncultured Opitutia bacterium | reverse complement strand
GCCCGTAATCGGGCCATGACTTCCCTTAGGCGTTGTAATTCACTCACTTCGGCTACATGCTGTCGGACTTACATTTCTTGGCAATCCCAACCGCTTGGAAACGACTCTCTTTCTCATTCTAATGGACAAGCTGGCTGAAATCATGGCTTGGAAACGCGGGGAAATCGCTGCTCGCGTGCGGCCCGTGCGTGAAGAGGAGTTGGTTCGGCTTGCCGAGAAGTATCCGTTTCGCGGTGCTTTCCGATCGGCTCTAGGCGATTCCAAGGGATTGTCTGTAATCGCCGAAATTAAACGTCGCTCCCCCTCCGCAGGAGCCATTGCGGAGGCGCCGGACGCGGCCGAGCAAGCTCGCAAGTACCTGAATGCGGAGGCCGATGCCCTCTCCATTCTAACCGATGAAAAGTATTTCGGCGGAAGCATGGAAGACCTGTGGGACGTAACGGATTTCCTGCGTTCACACAACCGGTCCCAGCCCTGCCTGCGTAAGGATTTTATGGTTCATCCCGCGCAGGTGGCAGAGGCCGCTGAGGCGGGGGCCCGAGCCATCCTAATCATCGTGCGGGCTTTGTCCGACGACGAGATGAAAGTTTTGCGCGAAGCGGCCGACCTCGCTGGCTTGGACTGCCTCTATGAGATTCACGACGATGCGGAACTGGAGCGCGTACTACCCCACTCTCCCGAAATTCTCGGCGTTAACAACCGCGACCTTACCCGCTTCACCACCGACCTAGCCGTCACCGAACATCTCCTCCCGCAAATCCCAGAAGGCGTGGTGAAGGTGAGCGAAAGCGGCATCCTGACGCCCGAGGATGCTTGGCGGGCCAGGGCGGCGGGAGCGGACGCGGTTCTTTGCGGAGAAGCCCTGATGAAAGCCGAGGACGCCGAAGCATTCATCGCGGAAATGAAGGACGAGGGGTAAGGAAAAGCAAAACTCGCCTCTCCCGTCATGCCTCTCACTCCTACCGAGACCAGGTCCGCCCTAGCCGAGTTGGGGCGCAAACCCGACAAAAAGCTTGGGCAGAACTTCCTTGTCGACGGCAACGTAGCCCGGGCCTCCCTCGCCATGGCTCGGTTGGGGGAATCGGAAAAGGTGGTGGAAATCGGCCCTGGTTTGGGAACCTTGACGGGTCTCCTTCTGGATGCCGGCCATAGCGTGCACGCAATAGAGTTGGATTCCCGGTTGGCGGGGCGTCTGAAGAAGGTGTTTGCCGAAGAATTGGAAAAGGGTCGCTTCCATCTCGTTGAGGGAGACGCCGTGAAACATCCCATTGGAGACCTTCCCGATGAGGTGGTAGACTTTCACGTCGTGGCCAACCTGCCCTACGCCATCTCCTCGCCTTGGTTGGACGCTTTGCTGGCGACGAAGCGCCTTCCCGTCCGCATGGTCCTCATGCTCCAGAAGGAAGCGGCGGAGCGCTACCTGGCCGAGCATGGATCGAAAAGCTACGGGGCACTTGCAATTTGCCTTTCCGCAGCCTACCAGGCCAAGGAGACGAGGTCGGTGTCGCGCAAATGCTTCCACCCCGTTCCCGCCGTGGACTCAGTGCTCCTGCGTTTGGACAGGGTGGATTTCCCCTTTTCCTATTCAAAAGAAGCCCACAGCTTGGTTCGAAGCCTGTTTACCCGTCGTCGCAAGCAACTTGGTTCTCTCGCCAAGGCGGAATCCTCTGAGAATCAGGCCCGTGTCGAGGCTTGGCTGGAAAAGGTAAAGCTCTCCCCCACACTGCGCCCCGAGCAAGTGGCCTCGGCTTTCTGGCGAAGCCTCTGAGCGTTTTCCATCTTGGATGCAAAGTCTTTTCCGTTGTAATTGCGAGCCACGAAGTGGCACAGCAATTCAGTCTGGCCGCTCCTGACGTTTGCGTTGCCACGACTGGATTGCCGCGTCGACAATGCATCTCTCCTATCAAGGCAAAGATTGCTAAGAAAAAGCACAGTCTGGGAGCCTCCTTGCAAGGGTGAGAAAGAAAGCCTGGGGCTTGGCGGTTCCACGTGATGCTTTTTCTCTATGCCTCTGAATCACTTGTCCGGTTTGGTGGCGAGCCTGTTGAGCATCAGGCTTCCCAAGAAGAGCTGGAGCATGTGGTAGAGGATGAGGGGAAGGAGTAGTTCGAAGAGTTGCGGGTGGGCGATGCCGAAGATGACTTGCCCCATGGGCAGGCCCACGGCCAAGGACTTCTGCGAGGAGCAGAACAGTGCCGAGACCCTGCTTCGCCGAGAAAAACGGGACGCCAACTTGGCGGCAAGCCAAGTCATAAGGACGAGTATGCTTGCGCTCCAGGCCAAGGGAGGCCACCAGTTTTGACCCGCCGGTTCTTCGCTAGGCCCCAGAAAACCTTGGCAGAAACCGGCGTAGGCGATGAAGAGCACGCAGCAGAAGGAAAGGTTGCGGTTAAAGGCGAAGCCCTCTTGCTCGCTGCCCTTTAACCACTTCCGTACGAGCAGGCCGGATACTAGGGGCGCCACGATGAGTCCAGAAGCTTTACCGAGGAAAAGGAAGAGGAATTCTTCCGCGGAAGCTCCGGGGACGGGATGATCGAGCCGAGGGATGATTTTCCACGCACACCACGCTGGTACGAGGAAAATGGCGAGGAGGTTTGAGGCGGTGGCGTTGAAGGTGGCGGCTGCGACGTCTCCTTTTGCGGCCGAAGCATAGGTGACGGAAGTGGAAATCGTGGTGGGCAGTATGGCGAGGAAGAGAAAGCCTGGAACCCATGCTTCGGCAAGTAAACCAGTGTCTACGAGCCCCAAGGTGACTACGGGAAAGAGGAGAAAGATGAAGCCCTGAACGAAAAGGTGTCTGCGCCAATCGACCAGACCTTCTCGCAAGCGGTGGAGGGACAGGCCGAGACCTTGCAGGAAAAAGATGACGACGACGGCACACTTGGCGGTCTGGTCTGCCTTGAGCGGGCCGTCGGGCGTTCCGCCTGCAGGCCAAAACCAAGCCAGAAGCAAGGCCGCCAAGAGGCCGACGGTGAATCCCTGTCCCTGCGGAAAGGCTCGCATCCTTCTTCTGTTTCTGGTTTTCGAAACGACGCTCAGACCGCCTTTATTGGCGCGTTTTGCTCATTTTACCAATAGCGAAATATGTCCGACCTCCGACCTTTCCGCCGACTTGAAGCCGTTCGGGCCGTCACTATTGATGCGGCGGGCACCCTCCTGCGACCGTATCCCTCCGTGGGAGCCACCTATGCGGAAGTCCTTAGGAAACACGGAGCGTCTGCTGATGGCGTCGAGATCGAGAAGCGTTTTCGGCGAGCTTTCGCCGAGGTGCGCTCGAATCAAGTTTCGTTTATTGGTGAAGAACAGTTTTTTTGGCGCGAAGTTGTTCGCCTTTCCGTGG
>CAXGVD010000390.1:0-3341 GCA_964012695.1 uncultured Opitutia bacterium | reverse complement strand
ACAAGCCGAAGAAGCTCAACATCGTGGGCTGGTTCGGAAACAGCCCGTACCTGCCGCGAACTCTCATTAGGCAGGTTGCGGCCGGAGACCCGCCCGGCTTCGTCATGTACGGGGGCAAGCGCGAACACCCCGCCACCCCCGCCCGACAGGGACACGACATCCAGGCAGCCCTCACGAAGAACAAGGTCTGGAGCAAGATGGTCTACATAGACCACATGGGGCACGTCCCGGCCAAGCGCATACTTTTCAGCGCCCAGTCCCGGGATAGGGAGACGCATGCGGCGTACGAGCAGTTCCTCGACATGGTCTGCCACGGCAAGGTCAAACCCCAGGGCGGCGACGTCATCAAGGTGAAAACTAAATGAATCCGGATGGCCGAAGCCTGAGATAGTCAGCAGGGAACCAATGCTCCGTTGAGTGCTGCCAGTGATCCCAACATTGTTCACGAGTGACTATCGTATCGGTGTTCCGGCTCAGAAGGCGGTGGTCGATTTCGCCCTTAAACATGGGGCACGCGCGGTCGTTTGCCCTGCGGTGGCGGCACGGTTGCGGGGTAATCAGCCCTAGAAAACTTTTTTGTCCAAATTCGGACTGTTTCGTGGACCTGTATTGAAATGAATGATACTTTTATTAAAATCCTCTCAGTGGCTTTTGTAGTTGTGTTGCTGGTGGGGTGTTCCAATGACACGCCTGAAAACTCACAAGCCGCAGAAGCCGAGCCACAAGTAACTCCCTCGCCATTGCCAGAGCCAGTTCCTCCAGCGAAAGAGAAGCTCATTGCAGACCCGATTGTTGAGGAGGCGATTCGTAAATCACTCAAGATGAAGGTGGCCGGACCGCTTAAGGCTGGCTCTGCAGTCGTTGCTGCCTTATTTTTCTTCTCTTAATCTTTTCAGGTGCACATGAACCGAACCCAACCACTCCTGACTGGACTTCTTCTCGCTTGCATCGCCGTTCCTCTTTCGGGAGGCGAAGTCCAAAGTAAGAAGGAGAAGAAGCCTAAGGCACCCAAGTCGGCTCAGGCGGCCCGTCTCCCGAAATGGCCGGACCCGAACTTGAAGGTCGTGCTGCCGCCGATCGGCAACAAGCCGCAGGTTGCCCCGTCCACGCAGCTTTGGCTGGAGCGAGACTGGGTCCGTCAGGGGGCCGGCCTGATTGACCGGGCCGTGGCCAAGGGCCTCGCCTCAAAGAAGGTCAGTCCCAACCTGCCAGCCAGCGAAGAGGTTTTCGTGCGCCGCATCTATCTGGACGCCATCGGTCGCATCCCCTCCCCGGCCGAAGCTCGGGCGTTCCTGGCCAGCAAGGACCCGGACAAACGAGCCAAGCTTATCGACTGGCTTCTTATCTCGGACGGCTATCGTTCGCACCAGTTCAACTGGCTCGCCGACATGCTCCGGCACCAGTCCTCCATCAAGCGCGGACAGTTCCACAACTACGAACGCTGGCTCAAAGACCAGATTGCCGTGAATCGGAAGTGGGACGGACTGGTGTCCGACCTGCTGACCGCCGAGGGCACGCTCGCTTCCAGCGGTCCCACTGGTTACCTTCTCCGCGATCCCGCGATGCCGCTGGACAACCTGTCCAATACCCTGACCATCTTTCTTGGCGCCAACGTCGCTTGCGCCCAATGCCACGACCATCCTCTGGCCGAGTGGACCCAGAAGGAGTTCTACCGGATGGCCTCCTTCTTTGGGGCGACGTACGTGAGCAGTCGCGACCCGCGTAAGATCGCCAAGGGGGTACTGGGCAAGACGGGGCCGGAAAAGAGTGGTTTGGTATCGGTCATGGCGCAGAGCATGTACGCGGTCCATCCACTGCCGGCGCAGGAGCTTACCTACCCGGACGACTATGCTTACGACGATGCCAAGCCTGGCGCCCGTGTCCGGCCCGGACTCATCCAATGGGAGGAACCTCCGAACCGGGCCTACGACGTGGATCTCCAGGACGTGCCGAAGCTCCGGCATTCCTTTGCCGCCTGGTTGACTCATCCGGAAAACCCCCGCTTCTCCATGGCCATCGCCAACCGGCTCTGGAAGAAGGCCCTCGGCATCGCGGTTCAGGAGCCCGTGGAGGATCTGGACGACCTCTCCCTAGGCTCCAACCCGGATCTGCTCAAGGAGCTGGGGCGCATCATGGTCTTGTTGAAGTTCGACCTGCGCGAGTTCCAGCGCGTCATCTATTATAGCCGCGCCTACCAAGCTCAGGCCAACGTGACTCCGGTCATCGGCGACATAGACAAGTATCCCTTCCACGGCCCCGTCCTGCGGCGCATGACCGCGGAGCAAGCCTGGGACTCCATTCTCACTCTCGTCGTCGGTCCGCAAATCGATGCTACAAAAATAGACCGTTCGCACCAAGTGACCCGATTCGACATTCCCTATGACCGGATGACGATCGAAGCCTTGGATCAGGCTGTCACGCAGATGCACAAGCAGGGTTACATGAAGAAGGTTAAAATCCGGAAATCCTTCCCCGACGCCGACCTAGCCAGCGGTCCAAAGCCCCCGCCCTACAAAAACGGACACCTCCTGCGTGCCTCCGAAATGATCCAGCCTTCCCGGGACTCACATTTCCTGCGGATGTTCGGTCAGTCCTCCCGCGCGCTGGCTGACGACGGCAGCCTGGAGGGTAGCATCCCCCAGACTCTCATGCTCATGAACGGCACCTTTCAGGGCCTGATTGCCGAACAAGGTTCCGAGCTGATGAAGGGCGTTAACAGCAAAGCAGGTTGGGCGGAGAAGATTGAGGAACTGTATATGGGATTCTACAGCCGTAAGCCCATGCCGGAAGAAACAACCCGTATCCTGCAAACCCTCAAGGACGGTGCCTCCGTGGGCAGCCTGACCTGGGTGCTCTTCAACACCCCGGAGTTCCTTTTCATTCAGTAAACTCGACCGCGCTTTATCGATTCGCCACCCACGAACCTTTTCGACGTCAATGGATACACGACGCCAATTCATCGAACGCTGCGCCTTTACCGCCTTCGGCCTTACCGTCCTCCCCAACTTCGCCCAGGCCCAGAAAGGCACGGCTGGATTCGGCAGTGCCGAGCGCATCATCTTCATTAACGTACAGGGCGGGATGAGCCACATCGACACGTTCGATCCCAAGGACGGCCCCTCCAAAGGCCCCGGTGAAACTATCCGCACCAAGGCCGACTTCCAAGTTACCCACTACTTGGAGAACACCGCCAAGGTCGCCGATCAGCTCGCCGTCATCCGGACCATGACCGCCAAGATCGGCGTCCACGGCCCGGCCCAGTATTTCATGCGGACAGCCTTTGCCCAGCGCGCGACCATCAAGCACCCCAACCTCGGGGCCTGGGCCCAGCACTACCTCGG
>CAXGVD010000389.1:0-3349 GCA_964012695.1 uncultured Opitutia bacterium | reverse complement strand
GCCACCTTCGTCCCAGTCCCCGTCGTAGGGGTTTTCGAAATCGTACTGGCTCATAGTTGCGAATAATGAACCCGCGCGAGAAGGGCGCTTGGTTCGGGAACAAGAAATCAACCGGACCGGATGAGAGGTCAAATTGTTTTTTTGGAGAGAGGATTGCGGAGCGGGTGAAAGCGGGATAGAATAGGGCTATGAAGAAAGAAGCTTTTCGTTTAAGCGTGAACTTCCGCGGGCGGGTCCAAGGTGTGGGCTTTCGGTGGAGCGTAAAGGAGACTTCGACGTGTCGGGCGGTGACGGGCTATGTGAAGAACTTGGGGGATGGCTCGGTTGAGATGGTGGCGGAGGGGGAGAAGGCGGAGGTGGAGCGTTTTTTGGATGCGGTGGAGGAGCGGATGAGTGGATACGTGAGGGAGAGAACGATGGATGGGCGGATGGGGGAGCGGCAGTTCGAGAGGTTCGAGATTGCGTATTGATGCGTCCTGAAAAAGCGGATGTGGGATTCTCTTACAGGTAGATTTCGAAAAAGAGACATCTCCGCTACCTCGAGAAGGAGGCCTTGCTCTTCGTATTCAATTACAAGGCGGAGGCGGGCGGAAGCTTTAAAAACTTGAAAGCCCCTCCCGTTTCGGGGAAATGCGGGTTAGTCCGTTCGGCAGCGGTGGAGGGACATTAGGGCAAGGGCGGTGCCGTATTGTTGGTGGTAGTCGTAGAAGGGAAAGTCCCACCAGGAGCCGTCTTTTTCCTGTTTGGGGAGGAGGATTGCGGCTAGGTGGTTCTGGTAGAGGGGCTGGTCTTCGGGGGGGAGTCTCTTGATGCAGTGGGCGGCGTAGTAGTGGCCGTAGTAGTAGAAGTAGCCGGCGATGGCGAACCAGGCTTCGTGGGGGACGGGGCGTTTGCGTCCGATGGAGAGCCAACCGTTGCGGGCGATAAGGCGGTCGAGGCAGGTTTTGTGGACTTCGGTGGTGACGGTGGGGTCTCCCCAGAGGTCGAGGGCAATATTGCAGGCGTGGGATCGACCTAGTGAGCCGGCGGGGCGGTTGATGCCGCGGCGGGGTTTCCACTTTAGGTATTCGCCGTAGAGGTAGGAGTGGTCGGGGAGGCGTTGGCGGCGGGTGGCGTCGAGGGCGCGTTTTACGAGTTTTTCGGGAGGAGCGAGTCCACGGGTCTTGGCTTCGTGGAGGGCGAGGAGGGCGGTGCCGTTGACGAATGAAATGGAGCTTGAGGAGGGTTGCTTGGCGCCGATTTGGAAGTCGTAGTAGCCCCAGCCTCCATCCACGGACTCGTAGCGTTGTAGGCGTTCGAATTGTTGGGCGAGGAGGGCGTCTATACGGGAGAGGTGGGCGGATGCGTTTTGGTCGGAGCTTTCGTGGGCGAGGTCGCGGAGGCGGACTAGTGCTTGGATGCCGTATGCGTGGGCCCAGACGTTGTAGATGGCTACCGGGGTGGCCCGGCGTAGCGGCGGGAGGTGGGTAAGGAGGTAGGCTTCTCCGCGTTCGATAGCGGGACGGTAGGCGGGGTCTGCGCCTTTGTTTTCCACCAGAGCGGAGACGGAGAGGGCGGTGACGGCGAGGCGGAAGGCTCGGTGAGAGCCTGGGATGGGGGCGAAGATGTTGAGGCCTTTGGTTTGCTGGGGAGAGCCCCATGAACCATCGGGGTTTTGGCGCTTCTTGAGGAAGGCGCAACCTTGGTCTATGGAGTTTTGGAGTGCGGTGGGGGTGGGGAATTCGACCTCGGGGAGGCGGTCGGGTCGCTCGACATTCGGGTTGGCGGCGAGGGCCGCGCAGGCGACAAGCGAGAGGAAGAGTGGGAAGAATGCGGAGCGGGCGTGCACGCGTATCCTGGTGAGCGTTTCAGGCAGAGAGAGGCGGGCAAGCTTCGCCCTATTTCTCGTCTTTTCCTTCTTCGGGTTTCTTGGCGAGGATTTGTCGGTTGGGGCGGAGGCCGGTGAGGATTTCGATGTCCTCTCCGGAGCGTTCACCTATGGTTATAGTTTGTTTCTTGGGCTTGGCTCCTTCGCGGTAGAGGAGGACGTATTTGGCGTCTTCGTCGTCCTCCTCGGAGAAGACAGCGGAGGCGGGGATGACGAGGGCCTTTTCGTTTTCGTACACGGTGAAGGTGAGCTTGGCGGTCATACCGGGAAGCAGGGGGGAGTCCTTGGGGAGGGGGAGGTCGGCTCGGAGGTCGAACTTGCCGGGGGAGACGGGGGCTGCGGAGATTTCCTTGGCGGTGGCTTGGGGTTTGAGGTCGGGGAAGGCTGTGAACTTGGTCTTGGCCTGCATGCCGGGCTTGATGCGGCGGAGGTCTTTTTCCGAGACGGAGGCGCGGAGGAAGAGGGGGCGGGGTCGGACGATGGTCATGAGGACTTCGTTGGGTTTGACGGTGCCGCCTCGGCGGAGGCGCGGGCGGAGGGCGGTGTCTCCTGACCATTTACCTCGGTGGAAGTTTCCGCGGTAGAGGATTCCGTCGGCGGGGGAGGGGACGGACATGAGCTTGCGGTCCTTCTCTAATAGAGAGAGCGTTTTGTTGGCGTTCTTGAGTTGTTCTTCGAGTTTTCGGTCCTGGAGCTTGAGTTTACGGAGTTGGGCTGGTTGGATTTTCTTGAGGGCTAGATGGGCGAGTTCGTCCCTTTTGGCGAGGTCTTCGGCTGCGAGGTCTTCGCGCGGAAGAAGAAATTTCGTGGCGTTCTCGTGGCGGATTTCCGCTCCCTTTAGTGAGAACTTGGCCCGTTCCACGGCGTTTTGGGCACGGATAAGGATGATTTCCTCGGTTTCCTCGGTGAGGTCGTCGGCCTCGTACATTTTCTTGAGTTGGTTGAGTTCCTCTTGGGCGTAGGCTAGGGACTGCTTATATGACTTTAGGCTGATTTCGGCGGCTTCCCGATTGTAGGGGGCGAGCACTTTGCGGTGGCGCTCGTAGTCTTCCTTGGAGTGGCGGGCGAGCCGGTCGAGTTGGGCTTTGTCGAGGGGGGCGAGTTTTTCAGCGAGCTGGAGTTCGGTTTCGGCGATGGAGCGGTCGAGTTGGAGTAGGGTGATTTCGTGTCGGAGGTCGTCTATACGGTCGTCGATTTTCTCGAAGTCGAGGGTGACGAGGCTTTGTCCTTTGGTGACGGAGGCGCCTTGGGGGAGGGCTTCCAAGACGGTGAGTTCGCCCCACTTTGTGGTGCGGATGGAGATTTCGTCCATGGAGGTGCTTTCGAGGGTGGCGTCGAGGGTGAGCTTGACGCGAATCGGTTTACGGACGGCCATGTGGGTTTCAGGCTTCTTCTTTTCTTCTTCCTTTTTCTTCGCCTCGCCCTCGTCGGGCTTTGCGGGCTTTTCTTCAGAGGCTTTCTCGTCCTTCTCGCCGTCCTTTT
>CAXGVD010000388.1:0-3360 GCA_964012695.1 uncultured Opitutia bacterium | reverse complement strand
GCAGGTCCAACTCGGCGGACTCGTCTCCCGCACGGAGACCGTCCGCATTGTCTTGGGCGAACTCCCAACGGTTCCAGCCGTTGTCTCCGGCGCTTTCCACGGCGACGCGGAGGAATTCCCTTTCTTCGGCCCCTTCGAGGCTTTCATCTTCCGAGGCCCAAAAGCCGAAACGACGAGGGGGCGGAGCCTTGAGCCAAAGGTGGCGGCGATCGTCGCCGGCGAATTCGTCCTCGCCGTTCAAGGCGAGGACGGCGGAAGCGAAATCACCCTCGGGTAGGACGAATTGGGCCTGTACGGCGGAATTGGCGGGGACCACGAGGTTGTTTTCTTCCCGCGTTTCCCCACCCGCTTCGATACGCAAAGTGGCCTCGGCGGGGGAGTCGGATGAATTGCGGACCACCGTCCATGCCCTCACCTTGCCCAAGCCGGCGGGCACGGCCCGGGCTTGGGCCAAAGACAGGTTGCCCTCGCGCTTGCCGCCGACTTTTCGGGAATGCCCAACGGGACGCAGATCCACGGTCACACCCGCCTCGTCCAGACGGCGGTAGGCGGTCTGCCAATCGGAACGCTGGAAGTCGGACAAGAGGACGAGCCGCTTGACGCCTTCTCCGGAAGAAAACATGCGAACGGCTCGGTCAAGAGCGGCCTGCGGATTGCCCCGTCCAAAGTCGGTTTCAGCGGCGGCAAGGGCGGCCCTCACGGATGCCGAATCGTCTCCCGGCGGAATTTCCTTCACGACGCTCGAGCCGAAACCAAGATAGCCCACGCGCCCGAGCCCGTCCTCACCAAGCAAGTCATCAGCGAGGATCTTAGCTTCCTCGAGGCCGCCCCAACCGCTCATGCTGGGGGAGAGGTCGAGGGCCAGAATCGTTTCCGTTCCCGCAGCGGAAGCGCGGGCGGAGGACGGCTCCTTCCAATAGGGATCGGCCAGCAGACTGGCCAAGGCGAGGAAGAACAGCACGCGAAGCAGAAGGAGTGGAAGATCAGTGGGAGTCTTGCGACCCGTGCGAGGGATGCGGGCGGCACGAATGAAGCGAAGGGAGGGAAACTGAAAACGCTCCGATACTTGCCGGAAGGCCATGTGGGCTAACACGGGCAAGGCAAGGGCCAAGGCCGCCCACAAGGCCAGAGGTTGTCCGAAAGTCAGCATGACAGCGATACCGTTGGGAAAGATTCCTCAGAGAGAGCTGTAGCGCATGCCCAGAAAGCGGTGCAGGGCGTGGCCGAGGTGAGCGTCCGTGCAAAGTGAATCGAATTCGGCGGAAATCAAGGCGAGATTGGCCCGGAGTCGTTCGATGAAAGCCTGCATATCGGTGGAGTAGGCTTCGCGTATGGCGGGGGGAGAGGTGGATACTTCTCGGTCTCCCTCCATGTCGGCAAAACGCAAGGCTTCGGCGTCTGGTAATTCCAATTCGTCAGGGTCCAGCACCTGGAGGCAGAGGCATTCGTAGTGGGCGGAGAGGGCGAAGCGCAAGCGCTCAGGCAGTTCCTCCTCGGCTTCGAGGAAATCGGAAAGAAAGACGACGAGGCTGCGGCCCGGCAGAGAATCCGCAAGGGTGTCCCAGGAGGCGTCGTGTCGGTTGATGCCCTCCGATTTAAGCTTATTCAGAGCGGAAAAGACACGGTTTAGGTGTCCACTGCCGGAATGGGGCTGAATCCATTCGCGGATTTCGTCCGAGTAGGCGAATAGTCCCACCTTGTCCCCTTGCCTATTGGCGACATAGGCGAAACAGGCGGCCAACATGCAAGCGTAGCGCAATTTGTCGCAACCTGCACGCTTTCCCTTGTATCCCATGGAGGCGCTGGAGTCCAGAACTAGGTAGCAGGTCAGGTTGGTGTCTTCATGAAAGCTTTTAGAGACCAGTTCGCCGCGCTTGGCGTACACCTTCCAGTCCACGAGCTTGAGGTCCTCTCCAGGGGCGTATTCGCGATATTGGAAGAATTCGGTACCCCGTCCGTGTCTCCGGCTTCGATGGATGCCGGGGAGGGCACCATCCACGACGATTCGGGTGAGGAGGGAGTAGTCCTCAATGGAGGCGAGGTAGGCGGGGTCGAGAAGCTCTGACTCCATGCAGATTTTTTGGTGGGACGTTTTCGGCGCGAAAGGACGAAAAGGGCTCAGGCGTTCCGAGGGACTTGTTCGAGCAGGCGCTCGACGACGTCGTCCGAGGTCACGCCTTCGGACTCGGCGAGGAAGCTTGGCAAGACTCTATGACGCAGGGCCGGCTTGGCCATGGCTTCGATGTCCTCGCAGGATACGTTCGGGCGGTCGGCGAGGAGAGCGCGGGCCTTCCCTGCGAGGATGAGGGCCTGCGAACCACGGGAACCCGCTCCCCATTTAACCCGTTTCTTAACCCAGTCGTCCGTTTGCTGCAGTGTGGGCCGGGAAGCGACTGCGAGGCGCACGGCGTAGGAGACCACATTATCCGAGGCGGGCAACTCCCGCACCAATCCTTGCAGGGTCCGGATGTCTCCGCCCGAGAGTACGGGCTCGGGGGGAGTGGTTTCAACGCCCGTGGTTTGGGCCACCATACGCGTCTCATCTTCCAAAGGAAGGTAGTCGATGATAGGGTTTAGAAGGAATCGATCCAACTGGGCCTCGGGCAAGGGATAAGTGCCCTCCAACTCAATAGGGTTTTGCGTGGCGAGCACGAAGAAAGGTTGCTCCAAGGGACGAGTTTCTCCAGAAACCGTAACTTGGCGTTCCTCCATCGCCTCCAGCAGGGCGGCCTGCGTTTTGGGAGGAGTACGGTTGATTTCGTCCGCCAATACCACGTTGGCGAAGATGGGACCGGCGGAGAAGCGAAAAGACCGCTTGCCCGTGTCAGGGTCCTCGTCCACCACTTCCGAGCCCACTACATCCGCGGGCATTAGGTCGGGCGTGAACTGGATTCGCTTGAATGACAGGTCCACGGAACGAGCCACCGTCTTGACTAGGAGAGTCTTGCCCAGGCCGGGAATCCCCGTAAGCAGGCAATGCCCGCGAGCAAGCAGGGTGACGAGCAGTTGCTCGATCACTTCGTCCTGTCCGATGATGGACTTGTGGATCTCCGCGAGCAAGCGATCTCGCGTTTCCGAAAGACGCTCCAAGGCGTCTTGTGCTTCGGTCGTGTTGGTCATAGTTCGTGATTCGTTGAAAAAGCCTTCAGGTGAAACCCGGCCAAAACTTCACTTGCGCCGGAATTACCGGCCCCGTACAACATTAAAAAAGGCCGTAAACACAGCTTCCACTGCTTTAGTTGCTCCGCCGGGGCGAGGTTTTGTTTGCCCAGGCAAGCTCTTTTCCAAACCCTTTACGGGCAGCTTCCCTCAGAAGCTTTGCCCGGTAAGGGTTTGTAGGCGTTCCCACTCCTCCACGAA
>CAXGVD010000387.1:0-3361 GCA_964012695.1 uncultured Opitutia bacterium | reverse complement strand
CAACATGAAAGACTTCGCCAACGCCTCCCGTCGGGATTTCCTCAAGACCGGTTCCGCCGCTTCCGCCGGAGCCCTCCTCGCCGCCGCACCTCACGTGGCCCGCGCCGCCAAGAACGACAAGACTTTGAAAATCGGCCTAGTAGGCATCGGAGGCCGTGGCTCGGGAGCCGCCGCCCAAGCCATGAATGCGGACGACAACGTGGCCCTCACCGCCATCGGCGACCTCTTCGAGGACCGCATCGCCCTGCGCTCCCGCATCCTCAAGGCCCGCGGACGCTCCAAGTACCAAGTCACTCCCGAGACGACCTTCACGGGCTTCGACGCCTACAAGAAGGTCATCGACTCGGGCGTGGACGTCGTCATCCTCACCTCTCCCCCGAACTTCCGCCCCCAGCACCTCGAGTACGCCGTCGAGAAAGGCGTGCACTGCTTCCTCGAAAAGCCCGTGGCGGTGGACGCCCCCGGCGTGCGCAAGGTCATCGAGCTGGCCAAGAAGGCGAAGGAAAAGAAGCTCGGCTTCATGTCCGGCTTCTGCTGGCGCCACCACTACCCCAAGCAGGAAATCTTCGGCAAAATTCTCGACGGCGCCGTGGGTGAGGTGAACGCTCTCTACAGCACCTACAACGGCGGCGAAATCTGGAAGAAGCCGCGCGAGGAAGGCTGGGGCGATCTCGAAGCCCAAATGCGCAACTGGAACGCCCACCTCTGGCTCTCGGGCGACTCCATCGTGGAGCAGGCCGTGCACTGCATCGACATGATGCAGTGGGCCATGGGCGACGAAGCCCCCACCCACGCCGAAGGCTCGGGCGGTCGCCAAGTGTACGACGACCCCGACAAGTACGGCAACATCTTCGACCACTTCGCCTGCGTCTACCAATGGGAAAACGGCGCCCGCGGCTACCACTTCTCCCGCCAGCAAAACGGCACAGTAGGCGGCTACGAAGTGGAAGCCTTCGGAAGCAAGGGCTTCGCCTCCTGCAAAAACCGTCACGCCATCCTCGGCGCCGATGACGCTTGGCGCTACCGCGGTGAAAACAACGACATGTACCAAACGGAGCACAACACCCTGTTCGCCTCCATCCGCGAAGGCAAACCCTTCAACGACGGCGAAAAGGCCGCCCGCAGCACCATGGTCGCAATCCTCGGCCGAATAGCCGCCTACACTGGCCAGCGCATCTCCTACGAAGACGCCCTAAACTCCAAGGAAGACCTGACACCGGGCCACTTCGATTGGGACAAGCCCCTCCCCGCCCCGCTTCCTCCCGTTCCCGGCGTCACCAAGTTCGTCTGACGCCCGCAGGTCCAAACCCTTTCCGCACTGGGAACCAAACGTCACTTTGTCCGGTTCCCAGTGCGGCCTTGCCCTTCTCACGCCCAGCACGGCTACCAAATTGCTCGACAGGCGTCGCTTACAGCCTACATGAAAATGATTGCGGGCCCCAGTGACGCAGGCACCTTGCCCGTTTTAAAAAGTGCAGGCATCTTGCCCGAGTTCAAACAAAATTGAAACGGAGCCTAACCCACTTCTTGCCAAGCTACACAAGGCCAACCCGAAAGAACCTCAAACATTCCCATTCGGCCCATGAATCGTCCGCTATTCCTCATCCTATTCGCCCTCTTCCTTGGCCACGGCCTACGGGCGGCCGATTATTGCGTGGTTACCTCCGAAGAAACCGCCAAAAATAAGAAGTGGGCCAAAGTCGTCGAAGCCCTCGCCAAAAAGCACGGCGCCCAAGTCCTGCGTTATTCCGAATCCGTCGAGGAAGTCCTTCCGAAACTCCGCGAAACCTTCCCCCGCCACGCCTGTTTCGTAGCCCGCCCAAGCGAAACCTCCAAGAACTACGTCAGGGCCATCCACCACCTGACACGCAAGCTCGACGACGATCCCTACGTAGACCTCTTCTGGGGCATCCTCTCTGGCTATGACGCCGCCAACGCCATCGCCATCGCCAACACGGCCAAGCCTCTCGTCATAGGCAACTCCCTCGCCTGCACGGAAATCGCCCTCGAGCGCTGTAAGCAGGGCAAATGGTTCTGCGAACTCCGCCAAGGCCACGGCATGGCCAAGGCCAAAGGCGCGGAAGCCAAAGCTATCCGGCTTCCCCAAGACACCACCAGCCTCTTCGTTAAGGAACTCAACGAAGGCAAACCCGACCTCTTCGTCACCTCTGGTCACGCCACCGAAAACGACCTACAACTCGGCTACCGCTACCGCAACGGCGTCTTCAAGTGCAAGGAAGGCACCCTCTTCGGCTCGGACCTGAAAGCAGGTCGTCACCAAGTTGATTCCCCCAACCCCAAGGTGTACATGCCCATCGGCAATTGCCTCATGGGCCACCTCGCCGGACCCGACTCCATGGCCGCCGCTTTCCTCAAAAGCGCCGGCGTCCGGCAAATGATGGGCTATGTCGAGGTCACTTGGTACGGCTACATGGGGTGGGGCTGCCTCGACTACTTCGTCGAGCAACCCGGACGCTACACCTTCACCGAAGCCTTCTTCGCTAACCACAACGCCCTCATCCACCGCCTCGAAACCTGCTTCCCCGACGTCGCCCGACATGTTCCCGCCGCAGGTCCCCGCCCCCGCATCCCGCGCCCCACTCCCACCCCTCAGGCCCGCAAACTCCGCCTAGGCCCCATGGACGCTACTGGCCTACTCTTTGACCGCGACATAGTCGCCTTCTACGGCGACCCAGCTTGGTCCGCCAAAATGGACGACGCCACCCTCAACTGGAAACAAAGCCTCACCCAAAAGGGCGATAAGCATCGCTTCACCATCACCCCCCTCCTCGGCCCCGAAAGTTACCAACCCGTAAACCGCAATGGCGTTCAGCGTGGCCACCGCCCCTTCGTCGCCTTCTTTGACCAACGCATCGGCCCCGTCGAAATCCTCTCGGGCGAGGAATTGAATCCCGTAATCACCGACAACTTCATCCTCGTCCCCAACCCCCCTAGCGACCAATCCGCAAAGCCAATCGAAATCACCTTTCTAGCCCATACCCTGCCGAGGCCCGACTGACCCCTCCTTCCAGACCCGCTTCCCCATGCCGCCCCCCCGCCACCCCTCCTTTCTTCGTCGTCTTCGGGCGGAGTGGCGCGAGTGGAGCGAAATCATATCCCGCCGAATCGCCTTCAGGAAAATGCGGCTCGCCCGCCTCCCCCGCATCTGGAAAGTACGCCTCCACGACAAACCTCTCCTCACCTCCCTCCGCAAACGCCTCCGCTTCCTTCGCTGGAAAAGAAAGCGAGACGCTGAACTCGCTCACAAAGCCAAAACGGTCCAAGCCGCCACCTCACCCTCCCTGCGCAAACGCTGGAAGTTCTGGCTCTTTCAATGGAAAGTGCCGAAAAAACCTCCATC
>CAXGVD010000386.1:0-3369 GCA_964012695.1 uncultured Opitutia bacterium | reverse complement strand
GGAACAAGCTTTTCTCATGGTCTCCGACGCCACCATCCGGCGCTGGTGCGGTCCCGCCTGGCGCATCGGCGCCTCACGCCGAACCCGAGCCGCTGCTGCAGTCGCCGAACTTCAGGCCCGCCACGAAGCGGGAGAAAAACTCCACCCCTCGGACTTCCCCGAGCTTGGCAAAGTCTCCATCAGGCGCGGACAAGTTCACTCCGCAAAATACGGTTCACTCCGCTTTCTCACCCCTGTATCTGAACTAGGAATAAAGAAAATTACCCCACGTGAGAAGCAAGCATACGAGTTTTTCCGCAACCGCTACCAAGACCGCTGGGCCGCCTTCTTCGACCCTATCGCTGCCCGATTAGTGATAAATAAAGACCGCATGGAGGCCGATATAACCGTTCTTCCTCTGATCGGTGGCAGCGACTACCGCAGACTCATCGAAACCACTGGAAGCATTCGTCTTTCTCAGGATGCAGGAGACCCTCATCCGGAAGCACTCGCTCACTGGATAACCGCTTTGGACATGAAATCCCGCCAAATGCAGCAAGCTTCCAATATGGCCGCCCTTTTCGCCCCTGCCCTTGGCCTCAAGGCATTCGGTTGGGTTGGCGAGTGGGCATCGGTATATGTGGATGACTCCCCCTTCTGGACAGGATTCGGCGAGGCGGTCAAAAAGGGCGGAGAAGATGGCGCCGAGGAGTTCCTGGAAAGAAACGTAACCCGCCTTCCATTAGCCCTCAACGTGGAAGTCACAAACCCCTTCAAGCTGACTGCTTTCCTTGCGGGTCTTCGAGCCTGGGTGGAGCAGGTGTCACCCGGTATGACTGAATGGAGCAACCACGAGCACAACAAACAAGGATACGTGAAGATCGCCCCCGCGGGAGACGTTCGAGAAGAGTTGGAGGACGAGGGCATAAAGGACATCGCGCTTTACTACGCTCCCTCAGCCAAACTCCTAACGGTGACCCTTGACGAAGACCTCCTCAAGCGAGCCATAGATCGTAGTGTGGAGGCCCGCCGCCGAAGAAAGGAAAAACTTCCCGCACCTCCGAATACAAAACCTTGGATGGGAGAAAGTCTCTCACTAACCGTGAATCACGCCATTCTACGCTTCTTCGAGCTCGCAACCCACGACCAACTTTCCCGGGAGTTCCGTAGCCGCTCTTGGGGCAACCTCCACATCTTGAACGAGTGGCGCATGCGCCTCGGAAAAGACGACGCCCTCTCCTATCACCAAGATGTCTGGCAAGTCCAACTCGTTTGCCCCGGCGGCGGCCAATACAGATGGAACGAAAAGTTTCAAACATACGAATCAAGCCTCTACGGTCACCCCGGAGAACCCAAATCTCCCACCACCGCCCTGCCGGTGCTTCGAAACTTCCAAAGAGTGGACCTCGGCCTCACCTTCGAGAATGACGGACTCCGAGCCCGAGGCACCGCCTGGAAACGAGCTCCCGAAAGCGGCGACTGACAAGCTCTTGGTTAAGCAGGACATACAAGACCTGGCCACACCTTCCGCTCCTTACAAATCAAGAGAGGGCGTGGGAAATTGAAGCTCGTCCGCCGAAAGGGTTTCAAGTAGCTTGGGAGGGCCCTCTTGAGAGAGGGTTCTAGGACTCTAAATATGACCGACGTGAATCAGAACTCCCTTGGTCCACTCCGTTGCGGCGTGGTGGGCGTGGGGTACCTAGGCAAGCACCACGCCCGTATTTATCAGGAACTGGAAGGTTCCGAACTGGTGGGGGTACTGGATGTGAACGAAGAAGCCGCCGAGGCCGTTTGCCGCGAACGCGGTTGCCACCGTTTCTCCAGCCTCGCCGAATTGGGTGACGCCTGCGAAGCGGTCAGCGTGGTGGTCCCCACGGACCGACACGCCGAGGTAGCCTTGCCTCTGCTGGACGCGGGTTGTCACCTTCTGGTGGAGAAACCGCTCTGCGCCTCCACTGAAGAGGCCGAAGCCATCGTGAACAAGGCCCGAGAGAGGAACCGTATCACGCAGGTGGGTCACGTGGAGCACTACAACCCCGTGATGACCTTTCTGGAAAATGCTGTGAAGGACCCCCGTTTCCTCACCTCGGAACGACTCGCACCCTTTCAACCTCGAGGCACGGAGGTGGGTGTGGTGCTTGACCTGATGATTCACGACGTGGGCATCGTTACCGCCTTGGCAGACGCCCCCGTGGAAAAGGTGGAAGCCATTGGCGTGCGCGTACTCTCCCCCACGGAGGACATAGCCAACGCCCGCCTCACCTTCGCCAACGGTTGCGTGGCCGACCTCAACGCCAGCCGGGTCAGCGAAAAAAAGGCTCGCGAAATACGCGTATTCCAGGACAGCGGCTACCTCTCCCTTGACTTCATGAACCAGCGTGGCCACTTGATCGAAAAAGGGCCAGAGGGACTCGACAAAAGGGAAGTGCCTGTGGAAAAAGGCGAACCGCTCGCCATCGAGCTGGCCGAGTTCGTCCGTTGCGCGCGGCTGGCGGACCAACCGAAGACCGACGCCCGCTTCGGCAAGTCCGCCTTGGAAGTCGCCTTGGAAATCACCCGCCTAGTACGGTCGGGCTGGAAATAGCGCTCACCTCTCCTCCATGTTCGCGGAAGCTCCCGAAGGCACGAAATTCGACCTCCTAGTCATTGCGGGCGAGGCTTCGGGTGACGAACACGCCGCCCGCCTACTCCGCGACCTTCGGGCCGCGCGTCCGGATCTGAAGGTGGCCGCCGTCGGCGGACCCGAACTGGAAGGCGCGGGAGCCCACCTCCTCCTCGACCTTACCCGCCACGCCGTAGTCGGCCTCTTCGAGGTGCTGACCAACTACGGCTTCTTCAAGAAACTCTTCGGACACACGGTGGCGTGGTTAGAAAAGGCCAAACCTATTGCCGTCCTCCTCGTGGACTACCCCGGCTTCAACCTGCGCTTGGCGGAGGAATTGAGAAAACGAGGCGTCTCCCGCAAAGGTGGTGGCGAAGTCCGCGTCCTGCAGTACGTCAGCCCCCAGCTCTGGGCCTGGAAGCCCAAACGGCGCTTCGCCATGGCCCAGACGCTGGATGCCCTCGGCGTCATCTTCCCCTTCGAAACAGACAGCTACGCGGACGTGGAACTGCCCGTCCGCTTCGTCGGACATCCCTTCGCCCGACCCGACCACGTTTCCCTTCTCTCACACGCCCCGGAGGCGCCCGTCCTGCTTCTGCCCGGATCCCGCCGCCAACCAGTCTCGCGCATTTTCCCCTCCCTGCTGGACGCCTTCCTCCTCGCCGCCAAGAGCAAACCGGAATTGCGCGCGAACGTTGTGGCAGCGAACGGTGAATCGCGCGCACTTGTGGAGGAAATCCTTGCCCGCCGCCCGGGAGCAGCCGAAAAGGTGAATCTCCGCCGAAACG
>CAXGVD010000385.1:0-3373 GCA_964012695.1 uncultured Opitutia bacterium | reverse complement strand
GGTATGGAAGAGGCGGAAGACGGGGTTGGCGAAGCGTTCGACCTCGATTTTGGCCCAATGCTTGAGGCGGTTGACGGGGAGGTCGATTTTGTAAACGGTTTCCTCGTGCCAAGTGTGGGCGTTGAGGGCTTTGCCTCCCATGTCGGCGTAGGCTCGGTCCATTTCGTTGGGGACGGCGTAGGCTGCGGCTTCCAGAGAGACTCGGTTGATTTCGGCGTAGATTTCATCCCGCCGGGTGGCGTTGTCTTCCTTGGAACGCTCCTCGTAGAGCGCTGTGATTTGGTCGAGAAGAGGTTGTTCCTTTTCGTAGTCGGTTGTGCCGAAGTGCTGGGAGCCTTTGAAGAGGAGGTGCTCGAGGTAGTGGGCGAGGCCCGTGTTGGTGGAGGGGTCGTGCTTGCTGCCGGCTCGCACGACGATTTCAGCGTAGAAGCGCGGTTCCTCATGGTTGGGGCTGAGGTACACGGTGAGGCCGTTCTCCAGTTGATACTTTTTGACCTGCATGGTCTCGTTCGCCTCGGTGGCGCTGACCAAGTCGAACTTGTTGGTGGTCTTCAAGTTCAGGTCACAGGAGGACATTAGCAGGGCTCCGAGGGCGACGAAGGCTAGTTGTCTTGACGAGCGGCCAAGGGAAAAGGCGTTCATGGCGATTTGGGTTGCGGTTTGGCACGAGGGGATGGAAGTTTCCCGATTCTGCGAATCATTGCACGCATAAAAGACAGCGAATCCAATGAAGGTATACGTTTACGAAAAATGCGGAACTTGCCGCAAGGCCCTGAAATGGCTGGAGGAACGGGGCGTGGCCCATCAAACCGCGCCCATCCGGGAAACGCCGCCGAGCAAGACGGCCCTCAAAAAGATGCTTCGGGCCAAGAACGGAGAAATGAAGAAGCTCTTCAACACCTCTAGCAAGGATTACCGTGATCCCGCCGTTAAGGATAAGCTACCGGAGCTTTCCGTGGACGAGGCCCTCTCTCTCTTAAATTCGAAAGGCAACCTCGTGAAGCGTCCCTTCGTTCTGGCAGGAGACGACGTGGCCTTGCTCGGCTTCAAGGAAGAGGAGTGGGAGGCGGCGCTCGGTTCCCGCTAAGGTGCGAGAGTAGCTCTATTTGGCGTCCGCATGAAGCTTGAAGGCAAAGCCGCTCTAGTCACTGGCGGAGGAACGGGTGTGGGCGCCGCCGTTTCCCGTTTACTGGCCTCGAAGGGTTGTTGCGTGGCGGTGAACTACCGGAATTCGGAGAAGGAGGCGGAGGAGGTTGTCGCCGCCGTAACGGAAGCCGGCGGCGAAGCCTTTGCCATTCGAGCGGACGTGGCTCGGGATGCTGAAGCCCGGGCCCTGGTGGCCGCCGCCGCTGAGCGTTTCGGAAGGCTGGACGTCCTCGTCAACAACGCAGGAACCACTGCGTTCATCCCTTTTGACGATCTCGACGCCGTCACGGACGAAGTCTGGACCCGCCTGTACCAAGTGAACGTGGTCGGGGCCTTCCACTGCGCCCGAGCCGCCGCCCCTTTCCTGCGAGGGCAAGCCTCCGCAGACGGAGCAGAAATCGTGAACGTGGGCTCCGTGGCGGGCCTTAAGGCTACCGGCAGCTGCATTCCCTATGCTGCCTCCAAGGCTGCCTTGCACAACCTTACGGTGGCTCTGGCCCGTACCTTCGCCCCGAGCATACGAGTGAACGCAGTGGCTCCCGGCTTCATTTCCGGGCGATGGCTTAAGGAGGGGTTGGGCGAGCGCTACGAATCCACCAAGGCCGTGTTCGAGCAAGCCATGCCGCTGGAAGCGGTTTGCTCGCCCGAGGACGTGGCCGCCGCAATCCTTTCCCTTGTTGAGGGGGCGGACCTCGTCACCGGGCAAATTCTCGCATGCGACGGAGGCATGGGCGTGGCGGAACCCGTTCGGGTTTGAGCTTGCCGGGGGGATCTCCCCCAAATCAATGGTTGCCACGCGCGCGGGATCTAGCGAAAATAGTCGGCTTTTTTCGGAATTCCCATCTTCTCTTCGCCCATGCCTTTTTCCCTTGAAGGACGCGTCGCCTTGGTCACCGGCAGCAGCCGCGGGCTGGGCCGCGGCATAGCCCTCTCGCTCGGGCGTTCGGGAGCAAAGGTGGCCCTGAACTACCTGAACGACCGAGAGTCCGCCGAGGACGCCATGAAGGAGATGGAGGAGGCGGGTGTCCACGCCATGCTCCTGCGGGCGGACGCCTCCGACGCCGAACAGATCGCCGGCATGGTGGAGGCGGTGGAGCAAAAATTCGGCTCGCTGGACGTCGTCGTCCCCAACGCCACCCCAGACCAACCCCAAAAGCCCATCGAGGAGTACGACGAAGCCTTCCACCGGCAAATGTACGATTTCTTCGTGCTCGCCCCCTACCACCTCGCCAAGGCCGTCCTGCCGGGGATGAAGGCCCGCAAGTGGGGCCGCATCGTGAACGTGACGAGCGAGGTCTTTCATTGCGGCGTGCCCAACTTCAGCGCCTATGTGGCGGCCAAGGGCGGCCAAATCGGCTGGAGCCGGAGCATGGCCACGGAGCTGGCTCCCTTCGGTGTGACCGTGAACACCGTGGCCCCCGGCTGGATTCCCACCGAGCGCCACGCTAACGACCCGCAGGAGGCCCTCGACGCCTACCACGCCGCAATTCCCATGGGCCGCTGGGGGACGCCCAAGGACGTCGGCGACGCCGTCGCCTTCTTCGCCTCCGACGAGGCTTCCTTCCTCACGGGCCAAACCCTCTGTGTGAACGGAGGCCGCACTCCTTGGTGATTCTTTCTTTCAACCCATACGAAAACCTGCCAAAACAGTCAGCATCATGAAGACGCCAACCCAACTCGCCTTTGTCCGAACCCTCGCCCTGCTCGGTTCCGCCCTCTGCATCGCCTTGTTCTCCTCCTGCGGCGGAGGACAGGACGAACCCGGCGGCGACTCCAACCAGTCCGACGGCAACGGCTCCGCCCAATGGTGGCAACAGAAGCAGGACGACGGGGATGACAAGGAGAAGCTCCGCATCGCCTTCGTCACCAACCAAATCGCCGACTTCTGGAACATCGCCAAAGCCGGTTGCCGAGACGCCGCCAAGGACTTGGGCGTGGAAGTCGAAGTCAGGATGCCGGCCGAACGTTCCGCCACCCTGCAAAAGCAAAGCGTGGAGGATCTCGTCAATTCTGGGGTTCAGGCCATCGCCATCAGCCCCTTGGACGCCGACAACCAGACGCCCTGGCTCAACAGCATCGCCGAGAAACTGCCCCTCATAACCCACGATTCGGACGCCCCCGAGTCCAACCGCCTCGCCTACGTCGGCATGGACAACTACAAGGCAGGGCGCATGTGCGGCGAACTCATCAAGGAGGCCCTTCCCGAAGGCGGCGGCGTCATCCTCTT
>CAXGVD010000384.1:0-3383 GCA_964012695.1 uncultured Opitutia bacterium | reverse complement strand
CCCGCCATACGAGCCACGGCGGAAAGTTTGCTGAAGGTTGTCGTTTCAAAGGGTGCAGTAGCTTCCGACCAAGCTGGCCAATAAATCGAGTTATCTGGCGGCGCGTTCTGTTGTTCCGAGCCGAATCCGTTTGTGTTCGTCTTCACGAAGGCGGGCCCATAGCCATCCATCCGGAGTTTTCGTGTTAGCGGAATAAACTTGGGGTGTCCTGGCCTTTTCCCTTGGACGTCTTGTCGTCGGCGTTCATGCTCGCACTTTCCCTTTATAATCCAGCTCCCTTCTATGAAAAAAGCACTCGCATGGCTCCTCTTGGTGGCGGTTCTCCTGAAGTCCGCCGCCTTTGCTCACGATCCCGCCTCCGAAATGGTTAAGGCGGCCCAACGCTTCGCCGCTTCCCTGGACGACAAGGCTAAGAAGGCAGCCCTCTTCCCGTGGGACAGCAAGGAGAGGGAGCGCTGGCATTTCGTTCCCGACTTCGCTATCAAGCCAGATGGCAAGCGACAGGGTCTCGTCATCAAGGAAATGACCGCCCAACAGCGCATCCTCGCCCACGGCCTGCTCTCAGCCGCCCTTAGCCACCGAGGCTACCTTGAGGCCACCACCATCATGACATTGGAGCAGTTGCTTTTCGAACTTGAAGGGCGGGCCATCCGCGACCCCGAACTGTACTATGTCTGCATCTTCGGCGAACCCGCCAAAGCGGGCACCTGGGGTTGGCGTTTCGAGGGGCATCACCTCTCGCTTAACTTCACCTTCGTGAACGGGCGCATCTTTTCCGTCACGCCCAGCTTCTTCGGTACCAATCCCGCCGAAGTTAAAGAGGGACCGTTCAAGGGGCTCAAGGTGCTTGCCGCCGAGGAGCACACGGCCCGCAAGCTAGCCCGCTCCCTTTCCCCGCCGCAAAGAGCGCTGGGCATCATCTCCGACAAAGCTCCCGCCGACATCCTCACCAAGCAGGACAGCGTGGTGAACCGCAAGACCTTCTTTCCTCCGAAGGGGCTTCCTATCACCAAGATGAACTCTCGGCAAAAGGGTTGGCTGGGCGAAGTAGTGGAAACTTACGCCGCCAAGCACCGACCCGAAGTCCTTGCCCAAGTCACCGCCCGCAATCCACTCATCGACCCGGTTAAAACCTACTTCGCCTGGGCGGGAAGCCGTTCCCCCGGAGCGAGTCACTACTACCGCGTGCAGACGCCTAAGTTTCTTTTCGAATACGACTCTACCCAAAACGACGCCAATCACGTTCACGCCGTGTGGCGGGATTTCGACGGCGACTTCGGCCGCGACCTACTGGGCGAGCACCTCGCCGGCGCCCACAAGCCGGAAGCTGGCTGGGAGAGCCTCTTCGACGGCAAGACCCTCAAGAACTGGGAGGCCAGCGAGGACAAGGAGGGTGCCTTTGTGGTGCAGGACGGCTGCATTGTGGCCAACGCCAAGGGCCGCAGCCACCTCTTCTTCAAGACCAAGAAGCCTTTTAAGAATTTCGAGTTTAAAGCCGAAGTGATGACCCTACCCCACTCCAACGCGGGCATCTACTTCCATACCAAGTACCAGGAGGAAGGTTGGCCCAAGGCCGGTTTCGAGGTGCAGGTCAACAACACCTATCACGACCCCAAGAAGACCGCCAGTCTGTACGGGGTCTCCGACAACCTTAAGGCACCCGCCAACGACGACGAGTGGTTTGAAATGTACGTCAAGGTGGACGGCAAAAAGGTCGTTACCAAGGTAAACGGAAAAACAATTGTGGACTGGACCCAACCCGCCGACTGGAAGGTTGGTTCCAGTTTCGATCGCATCCTCGGTGAGGGTACCTTCGCCCTGCAGGGGCACGATGCCGATAGCACGGTCCTTTTTCGCAACCTGCGCGTCAAGCGCCTCCCGTAGAATCATGACCGCTTCCTTCGTCTTTCGCGCCTTTATTCTGGGTAAGAGGCTTTGCCTCTTCCGGATTGTCGGGCTTCTCGCGTTTCTGTTCGCGGCTTCCGTCCCGTCCGTTCAAGCACGCTCCTGGCCTCAGTGGCGCGGTCCCGACGCCTCGGGGCATCTTCCTGGTTCCGGCTACCCCGCCGAATGGAACTACAGCAAAAACGTGAGCTGGAAAGTTGCGATTCCCGGCCGGGGCCATTCCTCTCCCGTGGTGGAGGGGAACCTTGTCTGGCTCACCACCGCCTACGAAACGCCCGCCGACCCTGCGGAGGCTAAGGAACGTCTCAAGCAAAACACCGGCAGCCAGCCCCTCAACTTGCTGGCCTCCGTCAGCCTGCGTGCCATCCGCATCGACCCCTTCAGGGGCAAAATCCTCCGCAACGTTGAAGTTTTGGTGAAACAGAAGCCCCAGTGGGTGCATAAACTTAACAGCTACGCCTCGGGTACGCCCTGTCTGGAAGACGGCAAGCTGTACTGCCACTTCGGTGCCTTCGGCAACGCCTGCCTGGATGCCGAAACCGGAAAAGTCCTCTGGAAGAATGACGACGAGCGTCTCTGGGTGCAGCACGAGAACGGCCCCGGCAGTTCCCCTATCCTTTGGGGCGACTTCATGATTTTCCATCTCGACGGATCGGACGAACAAAGCATCGTCGCTCTCCGCAAGAAGGATGGGAAAATCGCCTGGCAAACCAAAAGGTCCGGCAAGATGGCCTCCAACCCCCAGTTCAAGAAAAGTTACGCCACCCCCACTCTCTTCAAGGATGGCGAGGACGACCTCCTTCTATCTCCCGCAGCCGACTGGCTCTACTGCTACGACCCCGCCACCGGCCGTGAACTCTGGAAACTGCCTTACGGGTTGCTCGGTTTTTCCAACGTGTCCCGCCCCATTACGGGGCACGGCATGTTGTTCCTCTCCACCTGTTTCATGAAGGGGGAAATGCTGGGTATCCGACTCATGGGAAAGAACCCGCCCGAAATCGTCTGGCGCGAACGTTCCGCCCCAAAAATGTCTTCCCCCATCCTCGTGGGCGACGAGCTATACCTCGTCAACGATGCCGGTATCGCCTCCTGCCTGGATGCCCGGACGGGAGAAATGCACTGGAAGGCCCGCCTTAACGGTCAGTTTAGCGCCTCACCTAGCTTTGCCGACGGGCGGCTCTACCTCAGTGACCGATCCGGCATCACCCACGTCCTCGCCCCCGACAAGAAGGAACTCCGTATTCTCAACACCAATGTCCTCGACGAATCCGCCCACATGGCCAGCTTCGCCCCCCACCGTAGTGCCTTCCTGATCCGTACCGAAAAAGCCCTCTACCGGGTGGAGAAAAGGTAACGACTGCCGTTCTTTCCCCTTTGACTTCGGTCGAGGGTTGAAGGAAACTGTTAAGAGTTATGTTGAATGTATTCGGACAAGGCGGCGGGCTGTTTTGCGATGGGTTATCCCGCCGCTCCTTTTT
>CAXGVD010000383.1:0-3406 GCA_964012695.1 uncultured Opitutia bacterium | reverse complement strand
CTTCAAAATGGGCTGATATTTTTTCTTCTTGGCTAAGTTGGCGTACTGCTTGGGGTCTTTCTTCATGTCAAAAAGCTCTATGCCGTTCTCGGCCTTTTCGCCGTACTGGATATAGGCCCACTCGTCCTCGCGGACCAAAAATCCCTTGCGCATGGGGGCCACGCAAAAGGCGGCTTCGCGGACGGCGTGCTCAGGGTCGTCCAGCATTTTGGACACGTCCTTGCCCTGCAGCCGTCCCTCGACCTCCAGCCCGCAGAGAGTCGACAGGGTCGGGTACAGGTCGAGCAACTCTACGAAGGAACGACACACCGCCGGTTTCTTGCCCGGGACGGATACGATGAGCGGCACCTGCGAGGACTCGTCCCGCAGGCTCACCTTGGCCCAGAAGTCGTGCTCGCCAAGGTGAAAGCCGTGGTCGCTGGTGAAGATGACGATGGTCTCATCCCGCAGGCCCGCCTCGTCGAGGGCGTTAAGCACCTTGCCGACTTGGGCGTCCAGATAGGCCACCGAGGCGTAGTATCCCCCCACAGCCTTCTTTTGGCGGCGGAGGTCCATCTTCATGTTCACGCTGGTGCAGTAGTTGATGCCAGCCTTGGGGATGTCGTCCCAGTCGCCGGGAACCTTCGGGGGCAGCGACAACTTAGCGTAAGGCTTGAAGGGCGGGAAATAGGAACGCGGAGCCACGAAAGGGACGTGCGGTCGCACGAAGCCAACACCCAGCCAGAAAGGCTTGGCCTTGTCCTTGTATTGGTGAATCAGCTCGACGGCCTTCTTCGCCGTCTTGCCGTCGGAGTGGACGAGGTCGTCCCCGTCCGCCTCCACCACCACGAAGGTGTTGCCGCCCACCACGGGCCGTTTCCCCTCGGGGTTGTTCTGCAAGGTTTCCCCGTCTCCCGGGGCCCGCCATTCAGGACCCTTGCTGTTGAAGCGCTCGTTCCAGGACGCCGCGTCGTCCGCCCCGTGCCCGCCTCCCTCGATACCGCCAGGCACGCCCATATGGTAAATCTTGCTAACCCGGGCGGCATGGTAACCGTTGTTCTTGAAGTGCTGGGACCAAGTCGCCCGGTCCCCGATTTGCGGACGAGGACTCTTGTAGCCCAGGACGCCCGTGGCGTGCGGATAATACCCCGACATGAAGCTGGCCCGGGACGGCCCGCAGTAAGTGGCCTGGCAATAGGCCCGTGTGAAACGGGTTCCTCGAGCCGCCAAGGCGTCGATGTTCGGCGTCTTGCAGACCTCGTTCCCGTAGCAGGACAAGGCCGTGGAAGTCAGGTCGTCCGAAATGATGAAGAGCACGTTGAATCGCTTCCCCTCCGAAAACGCGGCCACGGCTCCCCAAAGGGCCCACAAAAAGAAAAACAGTACGTACTTCTTCATCCCCGCTCTAGATGCCGCCCCCGTTGCCTCAAAGCAACCTCAACCTGTGTCTTTTCGACAAACGAAACCCCGAAGAAGCCGGCGATAAGAAGGGCTTATCGAAGCGTCGTTCTCCTTTACCCGTTTGGCTGGAATTTTGCTGTCCCGGAGCAACTGGCCAAGGTTGACCCTGTGTTCCACACCCACGGTTAAGATGCAAACTTCCATGCGTCGCGTCAGCGACCGCTCTGAAGTACCGAAACGGTAATCCGGTTGTTGCGCCGCCGCCGTTTCCCTTAGGTTCGGCCTGAATGTCCTCGACGCTTAGTGAAACGCTCTGGCAAGGCTCTTCCTTTGCGGTTGCCTTGGAGACGAGTAAAAGGTTTGCTTGCCAAGGTGTTCCGCCAAAAGAAAGTTTGCTACCCTCTGCCCCCGAGGGCCTTTGTGATTGCGTATCGAATTTCGTAGCCCGAAACGCGGGCGAACGAACTTGCTAGCGTTTCGGGCGAACTTTTCCCTCCTCTTCTTCGGCCCGTCTTTCTTTCCTCCTCACGCGGTTTCGGGCCAAGCGTCTTTTCCTTCGCCGCGTTTTTCATCTTTTTCTTTCTCATGAGCGACAAGCAAACTCCAGACGTTCTAATCTACGACACCACCTTACGCGACGGCACGCAAGGCGAAGGTGTTTCCTTCACCGTAGCCGCAAAGCTTCGACTGGCCGAAAAGTTCGATCAGTTCGGCATCGATTACGTGGAGGGCGGTTGGCCCGGCTCCAACCCGCGCGACATGGCCTTCTTCGAGAAAGCCGCCGAACTCGACCTGCAACACGCCAAAATCGCTTCCTTCGGCTCCACGCGCCGAGCCGACGTCCCCGTGGAGGAAGACGCCCAAATCCAGCTCCTGTTGGACGCCTCCACCCCCGTCGTCACGATCTTCGGCAAAACTTGGCTCCTGCACGTCACCGATGTGATCCGCACCACGCCGGAGGAAAACCTCGCCATGATCGAGGACTCCGTCCGCTACCTCAAAGAGCAGGGCAAAGAGGTGATTTACGACGCCGAACACTTCTACGACGGCTTCGCTTCCGACGCCGACTACGCCCTCGCCACCCTCGAAGCCGCCGTCAAGGGAGGGGCCGACTTTCTCACTCTCTGCGAAACCAACGGCGGCCAGCTCGTGCCCCAAGTCGCAGATATGACTCGGACTGTGGTGGAGCGTTTCCCCGAGTCCAAGGTGGGCGTGCATTGCCACAACGACGCGGGCGTGGGCGTGGCCGTGAGCCTCGCGGGTGTTGAAGCCGGTGCGGTAATGGTGCAGGGCACCATGAACGGCTACGGTGAACGCAACGGCAACGCCAACCTGACTACCATTCTGCCTAACCTCGCCCTAAAGATGGAAAAGGCGACGAACACCAACGGCAACCTCGCCAAACTGCGCGACCTATCCCTCTTCGTGGATGACGCCACCAACCTCCGTCCGGACATTCGGGCTCCCTATGTCGGGGCCGCCTCCTTCGCCCACAAAGGAGGCGTGCATGCGGACGCCTCCTCCAAATCCAAGAGCAGTTACGAGCACGTTGACCCCGGCCTTGTGGGAAACCGAACCCGAGTCCTAGTCTCCGACATGTCGGGGCGCAGCAGCATCATGATGAAGGCCAAGGAGATGGGCGTGGACGTAGAGTCCCGCTCTCCCGAGATGAAGACCTTTCTGGAAGAGTTGAAGAAGTTGGAGTTCAGGGGTTTCGAGTTCGAGGCCGCGGACGCCTCCTTCGACCTCCTCCTCCGCCGCTTCCTGCGCGGCACGGAAGCGCCTTTCGAAATTCTGCGCTACCACGTCGGCATCGCCCGGGACGTGACTGGAGACGAAAGCTCCGCGGAAGCCACCGTCAAGCTGCGCGTGGGCGAAAACGTCCATCACGAAGTGGCCGAAGGAGCGGGCCCCGTCTCCGCTCTCGACCACGCTTTGCGCAAGGCCTTGGAAAAGGACTTCCCCGGAATCGCCGAAGGGCGCTTGGTGGACTTCAAGGGCCGCATCCTCGAAAGCAACTTGGGTA
>CAXGVD010000382.1:0-3410 GCA_964012695.1 uncultured Opitutia bacterium | reverse complement strand
TTCACCTCGCCGAAACCCGGGCCGCGTAGGTTCGGGTCGTTGGCGTGGAAGTGGGCGACGTGGTCCTGGCTCTCGCGAATGATTTCGGGAATGCTCTTCTCTTCGTCGCTCATGGCCTTGACGTCCAGATGGAGGCGGAAGGCGGGGTGGTCCACTTTCTCGATGAGGCGAACGGTCTCTGCGGCGGTGTTGAGAAAGTTAGTCTCCGTGCGGGCCAAGGGCTCCATGGCGATTTCCACTCCCGCTTCGCCCGCCGTTTCCGCCACTTGGCGGAGGGCGTCGGCGGCTCGGGAAAAGGCGTCCTCGTAGGCCCAGTCCTCCGCCACGTCCCGTTGCTTGGGACTTCCCCACACCATCACCTTTCCGCCCATGGCGGCGCAGAGACGGGCGAGGTGTCGGGCAAAGGCGACCGTGTCCTTGCGGAGGAGGTCGTCCGTGGTGGTGAGGTGGAGCCAGGCGGGTTTGACCAACAACCAGTGCAGTCCCACCACCTCAAGACCCGCAGCTCGGGCGGTTTTTCCGTAGGCGGCGGCCTCCGCTTCAGTCAAGTCGCGTGGATCATCCTTCAAAGTGAAGGGAGCGACTTCGATGCCCTCGTAGCCTGTTTCAGCGACGTGGTCGCAGGTTTTGGAAAAGTCCCACCCTTGGTAGGTTTCGTTGCAAATGGCGAATTTCATGGAGGTTGCGATTCAAACGGACGAATCTTCCGGGCCAAGTCTTTTCTGCCGGACGGCTTGACCGCTTCTCGTCAGCATGGCCGCCATGAACTTTCCCGTCTCGGCGCCTTTCACCTTTTTATTGTTTCTTTTCTTTGCCTCGTTTTCCGTTCCCGCGGAGGCTGGCGACTGGCCCCAATGGCTCGGGCCCGACAGGAACGGGGCGGCGCCCGACGAAAAGGTGGCCGCACCCGGAGGTGAGGCGGAGTGGCCCGTGGTCTGGAAGGCGGAGGTGGGCGAGGGGTGGGCGACGCCCGTGGTGGCCGCCGGCAAAGTAGTTCTTCACGCGCGGGCCTGTGAGGAAGAACGGTTGGAGTGCTTCGCCGCCGACACGGGCAAGCTTCTTTGGAGGCACGCCTACCCGACGAGTTACCGTGACAACTTCGGCATGAACCCCGGCCCGCGCTCCACTCCGACCCTCGCCGCCGGCAAGGTGTTTGCCTACGGGCCCAGCGGAGAACTCGTTTGCCTGGACTTCGCCTCGGGCAAGCTTGTCTGGAAGCTGAACTTGGCGGAAACGTTCGGCTCCCCGAAAGGTTTTTTCGGGCGCTGCTGTTCGCCTCTGGTCGCGGATGGTCGCGTGTTGCTGGACGTGGGCGGTCCGGGAGCCGGTGTGGTGGCCTTCGAGGCGGAGACGGGTAAAGTATCTTGGAAGGCCACTGAGCAAGGGAACGACTACTCCTCGCCGGTCGTCGCCAAGGTCGGAGGCGCCGCGTGCGCCTTGTTTTTCATGCGCGATGGCTTTCTCGGGCTCGACGCAGCTACGGGCAAGCCCTTCTTCTTCGAACGATTTCGCTCGCCCATCGACGCTTCCGTCAACGCCGCCACTCCCTTGCTGGTCGGCGATTCCGTTTTCGTTTCCTCCTGTTACGACGTCGGCTCCGCTCTCTGGAAACTGGAACCCGGCGGGCCCGAATCTTCCCGGATTTCTCCCCGGCTTCTTTGGAAGAAGGGCGGCGCCCTCGACAGTCATTACGCCACCGCCGTTCACCACGATGGTTTCCTTTACGGCTTTCACGGCAGGCAGGAGCGCGGGCCCGAGTTGCGTTGCGTCCGCCTGAGCGACGGCCAAGTCCAATGGACCTCCGGCCGCATGAGCGCGGGCAACCTCATCCTGGCGGGAGACAAGTTGCTCGTCTTGACGGAGGACGGGGAACTTCTTCTCGCCCCGGCCGACCCCAAGCGCTTTTCCGTTCTCTTTCGGCAACAAGTCCTTGGCCTCGAGACGCGGGCCCATTTCGCCCTTGCGGGAGGTCGTCTCTACGCTCGGGACAAACGGCGTCTGGTCTGCCTGAAATTGGGCGCGGAGTGAGAAGGGCGCGGCGCCTCAAAGCCCGTTCACGACGTTGACGGGTGCGCCGTCGAGAAAGGCTTGGAGGTTGGCTACCGAGGCGTCCAGCAAGCGCTGCCGGGCACCGGAGGTGGCCCAGGCGTAGTGCGGAGTGACGTAGCAGTTCTTCGCCTTGGGGAGCGGGTTGTCTAGAGAGGGCGGTTCGGTGGAGAGGACGTCGAGTCCCGCTCCCGCGATGCGTCCGTTATCGAGCGCTTCGGCGAGAGATTGCTCGTCCACCAGTTGCCCGCGCCCCGTGTTGATCAGAAAAGCATTCGGCTTCATGGTGGCTAGGCTTTCCGCGTTCACCACCTTCTCGGTCTCGGGTGTCAGGGGGCAGTGTAGGGAGAGGACGTCGCTGAGGCGAAAGAGGTCTGCAAGCGTCACCGCTTCCACTTCACCTTCCAGGTTTTCGTGAAGGGAGCGGCTGTGGGCGATGACCTTCATCCCGAAGGCCCGCCCGATGCGGGCCGTTTCCCGCCCGATGTTTCCGTAGCCGAGAATGCCCAAGGTGAGCCCGTCCAGCTCGACCAGCGGAAAGTCGGCGAAGCAAAAGTCCGGGCAGGCGGCCCAGCGGCCTTCCGCCGAGGCGGCGGCGTGGTGGCCCACCCGCTGGGTCAGGTTCAGGACGTGGGCGAAGGCGGTCTGTGCCACGGACTTGGGGCCGTAGCCCGGCACGTTGGTGACGGGGATGCCCCGCTCGGCGGCGGCCTCGCAGTCCACTACGTTCACCCCCGTGGCGGTCACGCCCAGATAGCGAAGCTCGGGCAGGGCTTCGATGGTCTCGCGGGAGACGAGGGCTTTGTTGGTGATGACGGCCTCGGCTCCGGCGCAACGTTCCGCCACCAGCTCGGGCGCCGTGCGGTCGTGAACCTCAAGCTCTCCCAAGGCGGAAAAACCGTCCCAGGACAGGTCCCCCGGATTGAGAGTATAGCCGTCGAGGATGAGGGTTTTCACTCCTTCCCCTTCAGGCAGGATACGGTGCCTCGTTCGGTGGAGAGATAGAGGTTGCCGTTGGCGGCGGCCAAGCCGTCCCAAGAGGGGAGGTAGCCGAGGTCGTACTTGGCGAGGGTCTCGCCGGTCTTGGCGTCCACGGCGAGGAGGAGGGAGCCTTGGGTGCCCGAGAGGGCGGCGTCCTGCTTGGCGATGGTGGCATTCACGGAGTCGTCGCGGGCGAGGATTTTGGCGAAGGTACTTTCTTCGTCCATGACGTCGGGCGGGCCCGCCACGAAGAAGACGTCGCCGGCCAGGGTCATGCCTCGGGCGAGGAGGGGGACGTCGTGGGTCCAGTGATGGACGACGCCGGAACCGCCTTGGCGGTTGCCGCCCTTGGCGGGTTTGGCGCTGAAGCGGAAGGCGCCTCC
>CAXGVD010000381.1:0-3417 GCA_964012695.1 uncultured Opitutia bacterium | reverse complement strand
TTTGTCCTTCACTACGAGGGAGAGTGCGGAAAAGAAGCTTACGGGGCGTTCTTCGGAGGTGGGGAGTGGAGCGGAGGGGATGGGGAGGAGCGTGGCGGCGGAGGCGAGGGCGACGAGGGTCATGCCGGCGAAAATCCAGGGGTAGCTTTCCCAGTTTCGGTCTAGATATACGCCGAAGCCGTAGGAGATGCCCATGCCGAGGAAGGCGGAGGCCATGATGTTCCAGGAGAGGCGTTTGCCGCGTTCCTTTGGAGAGTAGTTGCGGGCATAGACGTGTATCATCAGGGCGGGCAACTGGGCGGCGCAGATTTGGGAAAGGGCGAGGAAGAAGACGTAGGTGGCGGTTTGTTCGGCGAGGGCCGCTCCCGCCGCGAATAGGGCGGAGAGGGTCATGAGCAGGGCCCCGAAGGTGGTGACTGGCAGGCCCGAGCGGGCAGCTAACCCGAGCACCCAGGGCACGAGGAGCAAGCCGATGGAGACTGAGCCGACGAGGGCGCCTTTCCAGGTTTCGGGGGCGTCGAAGGCTCGAATGGCGACGAGGAGGCCGAAGGTGGCGAAGCCCGTTTCGAGGACGCCCGTCATGGTGCTGCGAAGCAAGTCGTAGCGAAAGGTGCGGCGAGCAGTTTCGGTGTGTTCGGCGTCGGCGGGCGGGGTTTCTTTGTCGGGTTCGTTCAAGGTGTTAGCGATTCGGGCGATGCAGTTTCGAAAGAAAGAATGGGAAGATAGCGGGCTCGTAAGCGGAATCAAGGAGATGAAGGGGAACCTGAAGAGGAAAGAAGGCTTTTTCGCGAAGGCCCTTGGGTCAAAAAGACGAGCAGACCTTGAAAGCGCCCGTTATGTTAGTGGCCTCCGATCTCGCCGCCCTCGGCTGAGAGGAGACCGTTTCCCCGAGCGGTTCGGTCCCTAAGATCCTTTCGTTTGGTTGGAAGCCGCTTGAGACGCCCAAGCCAACACCAGCCGGATGCTCGGCGACCGTCCCTCTAGACCGTAATTGAGCGCGGGCGGTTTTTTCGCGAGGCTCACTTCGGCACCTGGGCGATTTTTGCGTGGGCTTTTTTGACTTGTTCGCGGAGGCCTTGGAAGAGCTTGACGGGGTACTTGCGCTGGGCTCGGTTCACGAGGAAGCCGGGGAGGTTTCCGCCTGGGTCGGAAAGGGTTTCGAGCACGACGTGGAGCTGGGCGCCGGGCAGGACGGTGATCTCGTAGCGAGTGTACTTGAGCTTTACGCGCACGCCGACGGTCTTGGGGGCTTTGGGGTGGTTGACGGAGCGCATGTCGACGATGATTTTTCCGGTTTTGGGGTCTCGGTGGGCGCGGGCTTCGTACACGATGTCTCGGTCGGCGACGGGGAAGGGGGAGTTGAAGGCTTGGTAGTACACGGCATGAAAGTCCGACTTCTTCTCGAGGAGGCGGCCGGAGTCGAGGTCGTCGATCCACTCCTCCCAGTGGGCGGGGTCGCAGATTGCGTGGAGCAGTTTGCCGGGGTGGCCCGCAATCAGGCCTTCGCCGCGGAAGGCGACGTCGTCCCCGACCTCCTTTTCGTATACCGTGACACCGTCTTCCTTGAGTACCTCCTCCCACTCGGCGGCAGAGGTAGGCACTGAAGCCAAGGAGGCGAAGACGGCGAGGGAAGGGGCTGTAAGGAGGGAGCGAAGGTGGCTCCGGAACTTCTTCATGTAGCTCTTCTTCCTACGCCGGTTCGGGGGAAGGCAAGCAAAAGTCCTTGCTTATCGGCGCTTGGCGGGAACAAGCTGGGTTTCTCTTCAATTCAACCGTAACTTCGTCATGAAACCGAATTCGCTCACCAAACGCCGCTCTTTTCTCAAGAAAACCGCCGCGACCGGCTCGATGGTCGCGCTTGCTCCGACCGCCGCCGTTCGGGCGGCCAACAAGGCCAACAATACCTTGCAGGTAGGCGTGATGGGTTTGGGGCGCGGGGTGGCCCACGTCCGCAGGTTCGCGGAGCTTCCGGGGGTGAAGGTGGCCTATGTTTGCGACGTGGACGAAAGCCGTGTTTCCCGAGCCGCTCGAGCCCTGACGAAAAGCACGGCAAAAGGAGTTGAGGACTTCCGCCGCATCCTCGAGGACAAGGAGGTGGACGCCCTTTCCATCGCCGCACCCAACTTTTGGCACGCACCCGCCGCCATCCTCGCGATGGAGGCAGGCAAGCACGTCTACGTGGAGAAGCCCGGAAGCCACAACTCCGCCGAAGCTGAACTTATCGTTAAGGCCTCGCGTAAGTACGATAAGCGCGTCCAGATGGGGAACCAGCGCCGCAGTTATGCCATCCTGCGGGAAGGCATCCAACGCCTGCGCGAAGGCGTGATCGGCAAGGTGTACGCGGCTCGGACGGCTTACTTGAATCGTCGCCCTTCCATCGGGAAGGGGAAACGGGGTTCCGCGCCGGCCAACTTGAACTACGAACTATGGGAAGGTCCCGTTCCCCACGTGCCTTACGTGGACAACCTTGTTCACTACAATTGGCACTGGCGCTGGCATTGGGGCGGAGGGGAAATCGCCAACAACGGCGTGCACTCGCTGGACATCGCCCGATGGGGTCTGGGGGTGGACCTGCCCGAGCGGGTCACCTACAATGGGGGGCGTTACTATTACGACGACGATCAGGAAACTCCGGACACGGGCGAGGCCACCTTCCACTTCGGTGATTGCTACGCTTCGTGGAGTGGGAGCAGTTGCGACCCAAGACGGGATGAAAAACCGCCTTTTTGCAAGTTCTACGGGGAGAAGGGTTCGCTCGTTACGCAGGGCGGGAACGATTACCGCATCCTCGACCGCGATGGCAAGGAACTGGAAAAGAACTCGGCTCCGGGTGGCGAGCCCGCACACTTCCAAAACTTCGCGGAGGCCATACGAGACGAGTCGGTTAAACTGAACTCGGAAATCGGGGACGCGCAATTGAGCTCGAAGTTGTGTCACTTGGGCAACCTCGCCTACCGAACGGGCGGTTCATTGAGGTGTGATCCCGCGAAAGGCGGAGCACCGATAGGCAACTCCGCCGCCGAAAAGCTGTGGGCCCGCGAATACCGCAAGGGCTGGGAGCCGAAGGTGTAGAGCCTGCCGCAGTCAGTCTCGCGGCAGTTTGTCAAGGTAGGGGCCGAATTCCCGTATGCGGAGGGTCGTCAGGTTGGGAATGGCTCCGCGTGTTTCGATGCTTCGGATGGCGTCGAAGTGGTGATCGGGCATGTTGTCCGTTGTCACCACCGCCAAGTGTTTGGCGCAGAGGTGGTAGTTGGTGTCCGCGAGGGTGCGGATGAGGCGAAATTCGTCTCTGGGGTTCCATTCGCCGCACACTTCGATGCCGAGGCTCAGTTCGCGGGCGAAGAGGTCGGTTTCGCTGACGGAGTAATTTTGGTTGCGGATTTGACAGACCATTTCTGGGATGAAATTTTCCCTCGA
>CAXGVD010000380.1:0-3424 GCA_964012695.1 uncultured Opitutia bacterium | reverse complement strand
AAGACTTTCCCACCGCCGTCTTTGCTTCGGGAAGGACGGCGCCTTGGGCGTCGAGGAAGCGAGTCGGCCCTTCCTTCGCCGCGATGATCACAGCGCCTCGGCCCGTTCCTTCGCCTTGTTGAGCGGAGACGGGAAGGAAGCCGAAGAGGAGCAGGCAGGCCGTGAGGACTATGAGCGGCCCGGCCCTGAAAGGAAGTATTTCGGCGGCGTTGCTCTTACTGAAAAGGAAGGGGTTCGTCATTCCTGTTTACCTCCCGTTTCGGGTTTCCAGTCGAACCAGAGGCCGTCCGAGTAGCGGTAGAGGAGAGTTTGGCCCTCGGCGGTTCCGAAGAGGTAGAGCCAAGAGCCGGAGTTTCTTTCGAAGAGGAATGGGTACGCGCTGCGTTCCGTCCAGAGCCAGCCTCTTTCTTCTCGCCAGAGCCAGACGCCACCGCCCGAGGCGGGGGCGGCGTAGAGCCAACCCAGCTTTTCGTGAATGAGCCAACCGGTCGGGCTGAGGTGGAAGGCACCGAACCACGTGCTGTTCCACCAGTTGGCGGCCCCCGCCGCTGCTTGGGCGTCCGCCCATGCAGGACCAGTTTCCTGTTGGGGCAAAGTTATTGTTTCCTGTGTCCCGTAGCCCACGCCTTCAGCGTTCTTGGCGTAGGCCCGCAAGTAGAGCTTTTGGCCGGCTGGCAAGTTGCGCCCCGCCAAAGAGACCTCGAAGAGACCTGCTCCTTGTCCGGCTCTTAGGACCAACATGGCTTTGTTCGCGCCCGCCTCCACGTTTGGGTCGGGCTTGGTTCCCGCCACGAAGCCACGCTCGATCACGCCGAGGCTCCCGCCCGCGTCAAGAACTTCTCCCTTGGCCGAGGGCCCGCCGGTCTCCGAAGCCGTCACAGGGGCGTGGGTTTCCACGATGGGAACGAAGGCGTCCACAACCGCCACCTCGAAGCTTTTCTCTAAGTTTCCGCCGTAGCCGTCCGAGGTCCGTACGGAAAGGGCGAGGGTGCTTTGGCTCTCGTAATCGAAAGGCCGTCTTGTCCGTAGGGAGCCGTTTTTGTCCAGGGTGAAGTCGGCCTCACCCTTGGTCAATTCGTAGGTGAAGACCAGTGTACGGTTGCCTTCTTGGTTGGGGTCGATGGTGGAGAATCGGCCAACCAAGGTTCCGGCGGGGAGGTTTTCCTCCACCGAAGCGGCGGACAGCTTCACGTCGGTCGGGGCGTCGTTGTAGATGGTGACGGTTCGGGTTTTGGCCGTGGCCGCGTTGCCCGCCGCGTCCGAATAGGCGTAAGTCAGCACGTAGACGCCCGGCTGGTTCGTCTCCACCTCGCCCGTCGGGTAAACGGAGCCATTGCCATCCACCGCATCCGTACGCAAAGCGCCCTGCTCCACATAGGGCAAGCCAGCCGCCAAGCGGAGCGTATCGGGACCGTTCAAGGTGATCACGGGGGCCGTTACGTCCAGCACGTTGACCATGCGCAGGAAAGGCTCCGCCGCATTGCCCGAGGAATCGCTCAACTCGAACAGCACCCAATACCTACCTGGTTTTACCTTGGCGGGGTCGGGGTTGACCAAGTCCCCTGTCGAGGCCACCATTTTTCTCCAGGTCAGCTTGGCTTTGTTCAAGGCCGTGCCGTTTCCGTCCACCGCATCAGTCCAGACGAAGCCGAAGTCGGCGGGCGGAGCCCCTTCGTCGAAGAAAAGCGGCGGAGTTGCGTAAAGGGCGGGGATACCGAAGATGGGGAGTTTTACAGGGCCAAGAGGTCGACCATCCTTCCAAGTGACGATGGGCGCCGTCGTGTCCACTACGGTGACGGTTCTATTAACCCTCGTGGCTGCGTTTCCAGCAGAATCCGTATAATCGAAATTTAGGGTGTAACTGCCAAGTTTTGCTATATCCACGACACCTGTTGGAGCGATGGTGGAGTTTCCGTCAATAGCATCGGATGCAATGGCTCCGGGATCCAAATAAGGCGTCGTTGCTTCGTGGCTTTCAACGGCGTTACCCAAAAGAGTTATGAGAGGATTTGTAGTATCAACAACCCTGACAGTTCTTTGCAACCTAACTGCTTCGTTGCCGGAGCTGTCTGTGTAAGAATATTCAAGAATATAGTCCCCGGGCTTCATTACGTTAACCTCTCCCGACACTAGGGCCGAACCATTTCCATCTACGGTGTCCACCCACATGGCCCCCGGGTCAATAAATGGGTGATTTCCTTCGAGAACAATCAACTCATCTCCAAGTATGCTCAAAACTGGCTTAGTGGTATCTTGCACAGAAACTTTTCTAGTTTGGGGAGACGCGACATTTCCTGAGCCATCGGTTTTGGAGTAGGTCAGTAAATACTCGCCGGGAATGGACACGTTCACCACGCCCTCGGCAATCAAAGAGCCGTTGCCTTCTAAAGTATCGGTCCAGAAAGCACCTTCATCCAAATAAGGCTTAGCAGCTTCATGTGTAACATTACCGTCGCCAAAAATGGAAATAATTGGCTTCGTTGTGTCGACAACGGTTACTGAGCGGGAAACCTGCAGGCCCAAATTACCTGCATTGTCGGTAAAATCATAAGGCAGGACATAAGTACCCTTTTTCATGGTATTGACCTGAACGGGAGCAACCAAAGACCCATTGCCGTCTACGGCATCTGACCAGGTTGCGCCAGGGTCGACAAAAGGCGTGGCGGCTTCATGGATAATTTGGGGGTTTCCAACGATAGATAGGATTGGTGCAGTCGTATCGATGATGGTAACCGTTCTGGTTTTGACCACCGCTTGATTGCCCGCCTTGTCGATATGGGAATAGGTTAGGACGTAATTACCGGGCTTGGATAGATCAACGCTGCCATTGGCCTCAATCGACCCAAAGCCATCCACGTAATCGACCCAAAAAGCTCCTTGATCCACATAAGGAGTAAAGGCTTCCAGAGTAATGTGAGGGAGGCCTCTCAAGAAAAGGTCAGGTTTCGTAGTATCTCGAACTACAACGGATCGTTGAATGGATACGGCATGATTGCCGCTTGCGTCGTTGGCGTAGAATTGCAGTTGGTAGGTTCCGGGAACGGCTATGTTGACAACTCCTATGGCCGAGGAGGTGCCGTTGGAATCCACCACACCTGATGCATCGATCGCATCCGTCCAAGTGGCTCCCGGGTCAGAATAGGGAGACATTGCCTCGTGAATAATCGTGTCGGAACCAATTAGGGATAGAATGGGTGCATGGTCATCCGCATTTACGACGGGAACGACAAGGGCTTTTTCGAAAGAGGTTTGTTTATCGTCCGTAACTTTAACGCGAACAAAATACTCGCTCCGCTCTTCGAAGTCGAAAGAGCGCAAGGATTTCAATTTGTCTCCCTTTATTTCGAAGGCCTGATTGTCAATGTCTCCCGTTCCCGCAACCATCTTGTAGGAATAAGTCCCCGTTCCGTTGAGGTCATCCAAG
>CAXGVD010000379.1:0-3426 GCA_964012695.1 uncultured Opitutia bacterium | reverse complement strand
AAATCCGCCGGTTTGGTTCCGGGCTTACGTCGGCCCTTGCCTCGGGCCCAAGTGCCGTTGAAGGGGCCGACGAAGGAGACGTCGAGATCGGGCTTGATGGCCTTCTCCAAGCCGACGGCCCAGATGCAGCCATTGAGGAGGAGGCGTCGGTAGCCTTCGTTCTCGATGTCATTGGAGGCCCCGTAGGTGCTGGTGAAGACGCGGCCCTTCTTGCCGTCCTTGCCCGCGTAGTGGCGGGTCCATGCGCCGGGTACGGGTTTGCGGCTCTCGTCGTCGGGCGAGTCCGGGTTCATGCCCAGAAGGGGTTGGGCCATAGCCAAGGGGAGGTAGGGCTTGAGCGGGTTGGCGTTGTAGCCGCCGCATTGGGCCCACATGTTCTTCACGCCCCGCAGGATGGGGTGCTTGGCTTGAGCGGGGACGACGTCAAGGCGGGTGCTGGAGCGGTGGTTTCCGCCGTAGTGGCCCGCCCACTTTTCACCCAATACTTGCCGACCAAATCCATCCTTGTATTCGGCTCCGCCGAAGCCGTTGTTGAACTTTGCGTTCGGGCTGTCTTTGGGGATGCCCTTGAAGGCGTGGGTGGCGGTACGGAGACCAACGACGGGGCCGGCGCGATCTAAGTATTCGGTGAAGAATTTCATTTGGTTCTCTGGCCAGTTTTGAAATCGAGTGAAGATAACCATAAGATCGGCCTTCGCCAGTTCCTCGATGCCCGGCACGTTGTTGGCCCCGGGTTGGATTTCGCCTTTCGCATTCAACCCGAAGACCACGGAGCACTTGAATCCGTGGTGCTTGGCTAGAATACGAGCTAGTGCGGGAAGGGTTTCTTCCGAGCGGTACTCGTGGTCGCTGGCTATGAAGACGAGGTGCTTGCCTTGCCCGAACCCGTCCTCGCCTTGATAAACGAGAGGAGCGGTGGCTCGCAGAAGCGAACCCGCGAAAAGGAACGAAAAGCCGATAATAAAAGAAAGCCTTGTGAGTTTCATGCCAGTAACGCTAGCGGCGACATCCCTCCCGAGGCAAGGCCGGAGGAGGAGTGAGGGTAGGCAACACCTCCTCGATACACCTCTTCGAACTCAAAGCCAAAGGGTAGGGGAGAGATTCATCGAGCACGGTTCGCTCGATTGTCTTCTTGTCACCCCCGCTCATCTGTTCAGCATGGGCGTTATGTTTCTCGCAATTCGATTCATCCTCGTCTTTCTTTTCCTCGCCGCTGCCGGCCTCCGGGCCAAGCCGAACGTCGTCGTGGTGCTCACCGACGACCAAGGCTGGGGAGACCTCAGCCTGAACGGAAACGTGGACCTCGCCACCCCCGCCATCGATTCCCTCGCCCGGGACGGCGCCTCCTTTGATCGCTTCTACGTCTGCCCCGTCTGTTCGCCCACCCGGGCCGAATTCCTTACCGGGCGCTACCATACGCGCAGCGGGGTTTACAGTACTTCGGCGGGCGGCGAGCGGCTGGACCTCGACGAGAGCACCTTGGCCGACCTCTTCCGTTCCGCCGGCTACGCAACCGGCGCCTTCGGCAAGTGGCACAACGGCATGCAGTATCCTTACCACCCCAACGGGCGAGGCTTCGACGAGTACTACGGCTTCTGCTCCGGTCATTGGGGCGATTACTTCAGCCCGCCCCTCGAACGGAACGGACGCCTCGTCCAAGGAAAAGGTTTTTGCGTGGACGACTTCACCGACCAAGCTCTCGCCTTCATCGAGCGCAGCGTGACCAAGCGCAAGAAACCCTTTTTCGCCTACTTGCCCTACAACACCCCGCATTCCCCCATGCAGGTCCCCGACCGCTTCTGGAACAAGTTCAAGGACAAGGAACTCAAGCTTCATAACCGCGAGCCCAAGAAGGAAAAACGGCTCCACCAGCTCTGCGCTCTCGCCATGTGCGAAAACATCGACTGGAACGTCGGGCGCATCCTCAAGCGTCTCGACGAACTGGGCGTGGCGGAGGACACTATCGTAGCCTTCTTCCACGACAACGGTCCCAACGGCGTCCGCTGGAATGGCGACATGAAGGGCCGCAAGGGCTCCACCGACGAAGGCGGCGTCCGCTCCCCCCTCCTCCTCCGCTGGCCCAACGGCATTCCCGCCGGCCTTAAAGTCAAGGAAATCGCCGCCGCCATAGACCTCCTCCCCACCTTCGCCGACCTCGCCGGCATCCCCCCCCGCACGAACAAGCCGCTCGACGGGCGCAGCCTCAAGCCTCTCCTCTCCGCCAAGTCCAAAGGCGCCGACTGGCCCGAGCGCATCCTCTTCTCCCACTGGAAAGGCCGGACGAGCGCCCGCTCCCAACGCTACCGCCTCGACAACAACGGTAAGCTCTTCGACATACTCGAAGACCCCGGTCAGCGCGTGGACCTGTCCCGAAAAAAGCCCGCCGTAACCGCCGAACTCCAAGCCGCCGTGAAGAAGTTCAAGGACGAAGTGGTTTCCGAACTCGGCGAGGACGACCGGCCCTTCGTCCTCACGCACCCCGACTCCACCTTCACCCAACTGCCCGCTCGAGACGCCGCCGCCCACGGCAACCTCAAACGTTCCAATAAGTTTCCCAACTGCTCCTTCTTCGCCAACTGGACGAGCCCCGAAGACAAGCTCGTCTGGTCCGGGCAAGCCCTCGCTGCCGGCAAGTACGAAGCGGAACTATGGTACGCCTGCCCCAAGAAGGATCTCGGCGCCACCCTCCGCCTCTCCTTTAACGGATCCGCAGTCGAAGCCAAGGTGACGAAGCCGAACGACCCGCCCCTTCGAGGCATGGAGAACGACCGATCCCCCCGCTCCGAGTCCTACGTCAAAGCCTTCAAACCCATGAAGCTCGGCTTCCTTGAAATCAAAGAAGGCCAAGGAGACCTCACCCTCCAAGCCACCAAAATTCCCGGCGACCAAGCCCTCGAATTCCGCCTCCTCATGCTGAAGAAGGCGAAGGAGTGAAAGGACTTCTAAGGGACTCGTTTTTCCACTGCGAGGGGAGAAGGTCCGAGTCATCTCGTCGAGGCCGATGAGCGGAAGGACGAGCGAAACGTACCGTGCCGGTCCCTGATGCAAACCTTCCTCGCTGAAAAGCTGAAAGAGGTAGGGCCCAGCCGCCCCGCCTGACCGAACCTTAAGGTAATCAGGCTTTCAAGCCGCCTTGAAAAAGGGCAATCTTTCAAACCTTGACTCAGGCGCTTTCGGAAACGATTTTTAATACCTGAAAAACAACCATGAAAACACCGCAATTCCTTACCTCACACCTCTTCTTCTCGGCAGGAAAAACCCGAGCGAAGCAAAAAGTGGTTTCAAGTTACAAGTGTTCGGTTTTCACGGGGGCGGGAGCTTCTCGTCTCACCATCTTCCTCGCCCTCTTACTCTTTTCCGCTTTCAGCTTTCCGCCCACCGCTTTCTCCGCCCCCGTTCCCTACGCCGGCAAAATCGCCCTGAACG
>CAXGVD010000378.1:0-3428 GCA_964012695.1 uncultured Opitutia bacterium | reverse complement strand
GGCGAAGAGTTCATCGTCTGCATGGTCGGCGCCCGAGGGGCCCGCGAGAAAGCCCTGGCCTTCCTAAGTGACCGAGGGCACAGGGAAGGCGTCGACTTCATCCTTGCGGCCTGAAGCACTTGGCTTCACGCAAAGCTTTGCTTTAGGCCTCTTTCGGCTTGCGGGGAATTGGCGAGCGGGTTTCGCTGTTAAGCTTTACCTGTTCTTCCACCACCGAACCCAAGTTTACATGAAACGTTTCATCCGTTCTCTCGCCGTGGCTTTCGTCGCGGTATTCGCCGGGCAAGCCCTCTTCGTTTCCGCCCAAGCCGCTGCCGTCAAGCCACCCAAGGGCTACGTCGCCCTTTTCAATGGGAAGAACCTGGACGGTTGGTGGGGCCTCAAGACGGAGGACCCCGCTAAGTGGATGGCTTTGTCGCCCGAAGCCCTGGCCGCCAAGAAGAAGGCCAGCCTTGAGGATGTCCGCAAGCACTGGATGGTGGAGGACGGCGTGCTTGTGAACGACGGCAAGGGGCTCTATCTGTCCACCGAAAAGAACTACGGAAACTTCGAGCTGTTCGTGGACTACAAGACCGTGCCGGGGGCCGACAGCGGCATCTACCTGCGCGGGGTGCCGCAGGTACAAATTTGGGACACTACCAAAAAAGGCGGAAAGTGGAAGCTCGGTGCGGACAAGGGCTCGGGCGGCCTGTGGAACAACGGCGGCGCTGGCGCGCCGGGGCGGGATCCCCTCGTCCTCGCCGACAAGCCTTTAGGGCAGTGGAATACCTTTCATATCACGATGTTAGAAGACAAGGTGACCGTGGTCCTTAACGAAAAACTTGTTGTGGACAAGGCCCCACTTGTCAACTTCTGGGACCGGGCCACCCCGATCGAGAGGCGTAAGCCGCTCATCGAAAAAGGCCCCATCCAGCTCCAGACGCACGGCGGAGAAATCCGCTGGCGCAACATCTTCATCAAGGAACTCACTCCCTCCGCCGATTAAGGAGACTCTCGCCATGTTCGCCACACACTTTCGCTTTCGTCGTCTTCACGCCGCCCTCGTCCTCGCAGGCGTGAGCTTTTTTACCTCCGTCGCTTTCTCCAAGAATAAGGACAAGGAAAAGGCCGAGGGGGGCTTCGTCAGCATTTTCAACGGCAAGGACTTCACGGGCTGGGCAGGCCCGCTGGACAACTACGAAATCGTGGACGGCGCCATCCGTTGCAAGAAAGGCAAGGGCGGCACGATTTTCACGAAGGAAAGCTACGCCGACTTCGTGGTGCGCTTCGAGTTCAAGCTTCCTCCCGGCGGCAACAACGGTCTCGCCCTCCGCTACCCCGGCAAGGGCAATACGGCCTATGTCGGCATGTGCGAACTGCAGGTGCTGGACGACCACTACGAAAAAGTACGCAAGGCCAAGCTGGACCCCCGACAGGTACATGGCTCCGCCTACGGTATGGTCGGGGCCAAGCGCGGTTTCCAACGTCCCTACGGAGAATGGAACGAGCAGGAGGTGACGGTCAAGGGATCCACCATTCGAGTGGTTCTGAATGGCGAAACCATTCTCGACGCCGATCTCTCAAAGGTGACCGAATACATGGGCGGCAAGCCACACGCAGGCAAGGCAAGGAAGGATGGCCACTTCGGCTTTGCGGGTCACAGTGACCCCGTCTCCTTCCGCAACCTTCGGATTAAGAAGCTCTAGCGCCCGACCCTCCTCATGCACCGCGTTCTCGCTCTCGCGTGGAGCGGCGTCCTGTTCGGCGGGTTCGCCCTAGACGCCGAACAGGACGTCGCCTTTGAACTCTTCGAACAGACTGGAGACGCTTCCGTCCTCATTCACGAGTTGAACTGCGTGGCCTGCCACGAGGGTGTGATCTCCGCTGGCCTGCCTCCCCGAGGTGCGCCTAACCTCGTGGAAACGGGAACCCGACTTCGGGCGGAATGGATTCGGTCCTTCCTGCTCGCCCCCGCAGAGGTTGATCCGGGTTCCCATCACCCCGACCTCCTAGCGGGTCTCCCGAAGGAAGAGGCCGAAGCCGGGGCCGATGCTCTGGCCAACTTTCTTTCCATGCACAAGTCAACCCGGACGGAAGAAGAAGCCCCCCAGCGCGGTAACCCGGAAGCGGGCCTGATCACCTACGCCGAGACTGCCTGCGCCGTCTGTCACGGACCCGCTGACCAATTTCGCCTCCACGAGAAATTCCTCAACGCCCGCGGTCTGGCCGATTTCCTCAAAGCCCCCCGCCGCCTCAACCCTCACGGGCGTATGCCCTCCATGAACCTAAGTCCCGAGGAAGCCATTAATTTAGCTTCTGCCCTTCTCCGAGGTGGCCCGCCAAAAAAACCGGGCCCTGCTCCAAAACTGGACCAACCCGGGGTCCGCTACGAAGTTTTTTATGGTAACTGGGAGCATCTTCCCGATTTCAATTCGCTCAAACCCGTCAAGACGGGCGTTGCCGTCGACCTCTCCCCCGTCCGGGCCGACCGCGAGGAATTCTTCGGCGTTCGCCACACGGGCTACCTGCGCATCGAGGAAACGGGTGACTATGTTTTCTCCACTAATTCCGACGACGGTTCCCGCCTCTTCGTCGGTCACCACCTTGTCGTCAACAATGACGGCGTGCACGGCGGTGCAAAGAAAAGCGGACGCATCCGGCTTCAAGCGGGCAAGCACGCCTTTACCTCACTTTTCTTCGAGAAGGAGGGCGGGTATCATAACCATGTCAGTTGGAGCGGTCCGGGCTTCGAGGAACGTTTGCTAGCTGGAAACCTGCTCAGTCACAGCCCGGAGGAGCACCCCGGCACACGTAAGCCCCGAGGACTCGTCTTCACACCGGAATTCGAAAAGGTCCAACGCGGCAAGGCGCTCTTTCGGGAACTCAACTGCATCTCCTGCCACGCCATCGACCCCAAGGGTAAAACCCTTCGCCCAGAGGGTATCCTCGGGCCACCCACCGACCTCGCCCACCTCCACGCCGCCGCAGGCCAAGGTTGCCTCGCCCCCAATCCCACCGCCTCCGCCCCGCACTTTCGCCTCACCCCCAAGCAGAATCGTGCCATCACGACCTTCCTTTCCAAGCCTGAGATGTCGCCAAAGCGTAAGCCAGCGGAACTCCTCCGACGCTCCATGCTCGCCCATCGTTGCACGGCCTGTCATGATCGTGACGGAGTGGGCAAGCCCTCCCCCGCTAGCGACCCTTATTTTCTCTCCACCGAGCAAGCCATGGGACCGGAGGGCCGACTACCCCCGCACCTGAACGGCGTCGGTGCTAAGCTCAAGCCGGACTGGCTTCGTCAAGTCATCGCGGGAGGGAACAAGGTGCGGCCCTATGTCCTCGCGAGGATGCCCGCTTATGGTAACGAAATCGCCGCCTATCTGGCCCAAAAACTCCTCGAGGCGGACCTCCCCTCCGCCCTGCCGCCTTCTGGTAAAGCTCCCGTGGTT
>CAXGVD010000377.1:0-3456 GCA_964012695.1 uncultured Opitutia bacterium | reverse complement strand
AAGAAGCGGGCGTGCCTACCTTGCCAGCCACGCCGGATCCCGTTTCCAAGCCTGCCGAGGCCATGAAGTGGGCGGAGAAGATCGGCTTCCCGCTTATCATCAAGGCGGCCTTCGGTGGCGGTGGTCGCGGCATGCGGGTGGTGAAGGAGAAGAAGGACTTGGCCCCTCTCCTGGAGGAGGCCCAAGGCGAGGCCGAGCGCGCCTTTGGCAACCCCGCCGTTTTCCTTGAGCGCTACGTCGCCAGGGCCAAGCACATCGAAGTGCAGGTACTCGGGGACAAGCACGGAAACGTCGTTCACCTGCACGAGCGCGACTGCTCGGTTCAGCGCCGCTACCAGAAAGTGGTGGAGGTGGCACCCTCCATCGGCCTTTCAGAGGATACGGTGAACGAGCTTTGCGCTTCCGCCGTTAATCTGGCCAAAAGCATCCGCTACGACAACGCGGGCACGGTCGAATTCCTCTTGGACGCCGACTCCGGCGAGTGGTTCTTCATCGAGATGAACCCACGCATTCAGGTGGAGCACACGGTCACGGAGCAAATTACGGGCATCGATATCGTGCGGGCCCAAATGCTGGTGGCCCAAGGTCACGAGTTGCACGGCAAGGAGGTGGCCATTCCCGCTCAGGAAGATGTTCCCCGTAACGGTTGCGCCGTGCAGTGTCGCGTCACCACCGAGGACCCCGAGAAGGACTTCACCCCCGATTACGGCAAAATCCTCAACTACCGTTCCGCCGCAGGTTTCGGGGTGCGTCTGGACGGAGCCATGGGAGACACCGGGGCCATCATCACTCCCTTCTACGACTCCCTTCTCGTCAAGCTCACCACTTCCGGGCCCGACCTGTCGCAGGCTCTCCAGCGTATGCTCCGGGCCTTGCGTGAGATGCGCATCCGCGGTGTTAAGACGAACATTCCCTTCCTAGAGAACGTCATCACCCACAAGAAGTTCGTCCAAGGCAAGGCCACGACTTCGATGATCGACGTCACGCCCGCTCTCTTCCGCTTCAAGCCCAGGCGCGACCGGGCCTCCAAGCTCCTTGGCTATCTAGGCGACGTGGTGGTGAACGGCAACCCCCACGTCAAGGGACGTGAACGCAAGCCATCCACCTTGCCTCTGATAGAGCCCGAGTACGACCATAAGGCTGCGCCGCCCCAAGGCACCCGTGACCTCCTCCTCGAACTCGGCCCGACCAAATTCGCCGATTGGGTTCGCGGTCAACGTCGCCTATTCGTCACCGATACCACCTTGCGGGACGCCCACCAGTCCCTCTTCGCCGCCCGCATGAGGACCTACGACATGCTCAAGGTGGCGGACTTCATCGCTCGCAGGGCCTCCGAACTTTTCAGTCTCGAAATGTGGGGCGGGGCCACCTTCGACACCTCCATGCGCTTCCTTGGCGAATGCCCCTACGAGCGCCTTCGCCAGCTCCGGGAAAAAATCCCCAACGTCCTCTTCCAGATGCTCCTGCGCGGCTCCAACGCCGTGGGCTACACCAATTATCCTGACAATGTGGTGCGGGACTTCGTCGTCCACGCCTCCGAGGCGGGAATGGACGTCTTCCGAATCTTTGACTCCCTCAACTACCTACCCAACCTCAAGGTAGCCATGGAGGCGGTCAACGAGAACACCAAGTCCCTTTGCGAGGCCGCTGTCTGCTTTACGGGAGACTTTACTGACTCCTCTGAGGAAAAGTACGTCCTCTCCCACTATGTCGAGCTGGCCAAGGAGCTTGAGAAGATGGGGGCTCACTTCCTCGCCATCAAGGATATGGCTGGCCTCTGTCACCCCGTGGCCGCCTACAAACTCGTCAAGGCTCTCCGCAACGAGATCGGCATCCCCGTCCACTTCCACACCCACGACTCCTCGGGCATCGCTTCTTCCTCCGTATTGAAGGCATCGGAGGCGGGCGTGGACGTGGTGGACCTCGCGGTCTCCTCCATGTCCGGTTGCACCAGCCAGCCCAACCTCAACTCCGTGGCCCACGCCCTTCGCGGTACGCCTCGTTCCACTGGTTTGGACGTGGAGGCCCTCAACGACCTCTCCATCTACTGGGAAGCCGTTCGCCAGTACTACGCTCCCTTCGACACCTCGCCCCCCTTCGGCAGCGCCGAGGTGTACCTCCACCAAATGCCCGGGGGGCAGTACACCAACCTGCGCGAGCAAGCCGCCGCCCTTGGCCTCGGCAAACGCTGGCCCGAAGTGGTGCGGACCTACCGGGAGGTCAACCGCGTCCTCGGAGACATCGTCAAGGTCACTCCCAGCAGCAAGTGCGTGGGGGATCTCGCCATCTTCCTCATCACCAAGGGCGTGGAACCCGAGGACATCGTCAACCTCCCACCCGAGACTGGTTTCCCGGAGTCCGTCGTGGACCTCCTCTCAGGCAAGCTCGGTCAACCTGTCGGCGGCTGGCCCAAGGCCATTCAAAAAGCCATCCTCGGCAAACAAAAGCCCCTTCGCGGACGTCCCGGAGCCTCCGCTCCGAAAATCGACCTCAAGAAGGAAGCCTCCGCCCTTCGCAGGAAACTTGGCCACGCCCCCTCCGAGGACGAACTCTTCGCCCACCTCATGTACCCCAAGGTCCACGAGGACTTCGTAGGCTTCCGCAAGAAGTACGGAGACGTCGGGGTGCTTCCCACCACCGCCTTCTTCCACGGACTCGAACCCGGCGAAGAAATCTCCATCGAGATCGAAGAAGGCAAAACCCTCTTCATCAAGCTCCTTCACGTAGGAGAGCCCAACGAAAAAGGCGTCCGCGCCCTCACCTTCGAACTCAACGGCAAGGCACGCGAAACCCACGTCTTGGATACCTCCGTGAAAGGCGACGCCAAGGCCCGTGAAAAGGCCGATCCATCCAACCCCCTCCATGTCGCCGCCCCCATTCCGGCCATGGTCTCCAGCATCGCTACGGGCGTCGGCAAGGCCGTCAAGAAGGGGGATAAGATTGCCGTCCTCGAAGCTATGAAGATGCAAACCACCCTTTACGCCGGAGCGGACGGGGTGGTGGATGCAATCCTCGTGGAAGTCGGAGACTCCATCGAGGCCAAGGACCTTGTGGCCAAGTTGCGCTAAAGTTCGCTTTTCTCAAAATAACCACGAATCGACGCCGATACGGTGCGTTTTCCTGCCTTCTCGAGGCTTGTAGGGCAAGGGGGGGCGCGTGATTTCTTTTGAAATCCCAGTGCAAGCTCTCCTTTGGTCCTTTGAATGAACCAAATAGGACCTCGATACCTTTCCGAAACTTTTAAGGGCGCAAGCCTGCTTGAACGTGAGTCGTGCCAGAAAATCTTCTCGAAGACTCTAAAGTTTGCCCGGCCCCGTCCGACTATAACCCTCGCATGAACCCATTTTCCCAAAACGGGAAGAGGCCCGGTCGGCTTCGCGTACGCGTGCTCGCCACGTTTGCGTCGCTCGGACTCGGAACGCTTTTCGCCGCCAAGGCCGCCACCCCGCTTTATGT
>CAXGVD010000376.1:0-3477 GCA_964012695.1 uncultured Opitutia bacterium | reverse complement strand
GGCCATTCTGGGCTTTCTCGTGTCTTGCGTTCTGGCCTGCCTCACTACAAGAAAGTTGTGGGATCAATTTCATCCGTCGGAGCAATCCTTTTCCCTTCTTTCAGGAGCAACCGCATAAGAAAAACTGCGCAAAAGGTTCATTTTCTTTGAAACCTGGATTCTTATTAACACCGACAAAGCACGGTCAATCGAGTGGAACTGCGAAATGATGAACATCGAGGTTTTTTCAACCAAGACGGAAATGGGGGCGGCGGCCGCCGCCTTCGGTGTCGCCAAGCTGAAGGAGGTTCTTGCGCAAAAGGAGAGCGCCGCCTTCATCGTGGCCACGGGCGCTTCCCAGTTCGAGATGCTTGCGGAACTGACTGAGGCGGAACTGCCGTGGAACAGACTCACTGGCTTTCACCTTGACGAGTATGTGGGGCTCCCCATCGCGCACGACGCCTCTTTCCGCAAGTACCTGTGGGAGCGCTTCGTGAGCTGCCTGCCCCTCCCGCCCGCCGCCTTTCACTTTTTGGATGGCGAGGGAGACGCCGAGGCCGAATGCGTCCGGGTGGGCAAGCTCATCGAGGCAACGACCGTGGACGTCGCCTTCGTTGGCATCGGCGAAAACGGTCACCTCGCCTTCAACGACCCTCCCGCCGACTTCGAGACTGAACATCCCTTCTTTATCGCCGAACTGGACGAGGCCTGCCGCCGCCAGCAATACGGCGAAGGCTGGTTCCCGAGCCTGGATGCCGTGCCCACCCTGGCCATTACCATGTCCGTGAAGCAAATCATGAAGAGTGGAACCATCGTCTGCACCGTGCCCGACGAACGCAAGGCCGCGGCCGTCAAGAACGCTACCCAAGGCCCCGTCACGCCGGACGTTCCCGCCTCCATCCTGCAAGAGCACCCGGACTGCCGGCTTTTCCTCGACGAGGCGGCCGCCTCCCTCCGATGAGGTGAAACCCTTCGACTTGCAGGTCAACGGCTACGCCGGAACCGACTTCTGCTCCGCCGACCTCACCGCCGAGCAACTCCATCACGCCTGCCAAGCTCTACGGGACGATGGTGCCGACGGCATCCTCGTCACCCTCATCACGGACGCCCTCGATGCCCTCGAAAACAAGCTCCGCAACCTCGTCCGCCTCCGGGAGGCCGATGAACTCGCTCGCAAACTGGTCGTCGGTTTTCATGTCGAGGGGCCGTTCCTTAATCCCACCCCCGGGTTCATCGGTGCCCACGAACCACTTCATGTCCAGCCTGCCACGAAGGATGCCGCCGACCGCCTTCTTGATGCTGGTGGCGGCCTCGTAAAGCTCGTCACCCTCGCACCTGAACAGGACGAGAGAGCCGCCGTCACGGAGTTTTTGGTCGAGCGAAACATCACCGTGTCGGCGGGCCATTGCGACCCCTCCCTTGACCAACTACGGGCCGCATGCGACGCTGGCCTCTCCATGGTCACGCACTTCGGCAACGGTTGCCCCGTGGAGCTTCCTCGGCACGACAATGTTCTCCAGCGCCTCCTCTCCCAGCGCGACCGCCTCGTCTTCGGCTTTATTCCCGACGGAGTTCACGTGCCCTTCCACGCCCTCCGCAACTACCTCGACCTCGTGGGCCTTGACCGGGCCTACGTCACCACCGACGCCATCGCCGCTGCAGGTCTCGGTCCTGGCCTGCACGAGGTCTCTGGCCTCACCGTGGAAGTGGATGAGGTAGGTGTCGCCCGCCGGCCCGGTTCGCCCAACCTGGCTGGCTCCACCCTCACCCTCCCTCTCATGTGCCATCGCCTCTCGGAAGACCTTGGCCTTTCATCCGAGGCCATCGAAACACTTGTCAACCAAACTCCCCGCCGAGCCCTCGGACTGTGACTCCGTCGCCTCGTCCTCGTACCTCGCATTCGATACTTCCTTCCTCCCGAATCGCGGCCATGCTCACCTTCGACGCCCATCTCGACCTCAGCCTAAACGCCCTTGAGTACAACCGTGACCTTCGACGTTCCGTCTGGGAGATTCGGGCCGACGAGACGGGCATGACTGACCTTCAGGGACGCGGTGCCGGCACCGTCGCCTTTCCCGAGATGAGGGAGGCGGGCATCGGTATCTGCGTGGCAACCCAATTGGCCGGTTGCATGAAGCCCGCCGCACCCGTGGGGGCGTGGAACTCCCCTGCCCAAGCTCGGGCCATGACGCAGGGCCAGCTCGCCTGGTACCAAGCCATGGAGGGTGACGGGCACCTCCGTCAACTACGTGACTGGCCTGCCGTGGAGAGCCATCTCGACGAGTGGCGGGCCGACCCAGACGCCACTCCCATCGGCTATCTGCTCAGCCTCGAAGGGGCCGACTCCATTCGCACTCTCGACGACGTCGAAACCTCCTACTCTCAAGGCCTCCGAGCCCTCGGCCCCGCCCACTACGGTGCTGGGCGCTACGCCCTCGGTCACGACCGAAACGGCCCCCTTTCCAACCAAGGCCGCGACCTCCTCCGCAAGATGGACGAACTCGACCTCATCCTCGACGTCACCCACCTTTGCGACCAATCCTTTTGGCAGGCCCTCGACCTCTACCAAGGCCCCGTCTGGGCTAGTCATCACAACTGCCGGGCTCTCGTGGACGATCCGCGTCAGCTTTCCGACGAGCAAGCTAAGGCCCTTGCCGAACGCGGCGCCGTCATCGGCGTGGCCTGCGACGTCTGGATGGTCACCTCCGGCTGGGAACGCGGCGTTACCACCCGAGCGGACAAACCCGAAGCCGACCTCGAAGCCCTCGCCAACCACCTGGACTACTTCTGCCAACTCCTCGGCGACGTCCGCCACGTCGGCATCGGAACGGATCTCGATGGCGGTTTCGGCGCGGAGCAAACCCCCAATGGTTTGGAGACTATCGCCGACCTCGACGCCTTCCGCTCCGTTCTCGCCCGACGAGGCTACGGCGAGCAAGACCTCGCAGCCATCTTTCACCAAAACTTTCTCGACTGCCTGAAACGCGCATGGACTTGAACCCGTTGCCCATCGAAGACTTCTCCGCCCTGCCGTCTCCCGGCTTGGTGGTCTGCCCCGAGCGCGTGAAGGCGAACCTGTGCAGAATGATTGACAAGGTCGGCGGTCCCGACGGGGTGGGGCGTCTGCGCCCGCACCTGAAGACGCACAAAATGGCCGAGGTGACTCGTATGCAGGTGGAGGCGGGCATCACCAAGGCCAAGGTGGCAACTACGGCGGAAGCCGAAATGGCGGCGGGCGCGGGTGTCGCAGACATCCTCCTCGCCCACCAACCCGTGGGGCCCAAGGTGGATGAGTTGGCCCGTCTCGCCGCCGCCTTCCCGGAGGTGTCCTTCGCCGCCGTGACGGATGACGCGGACTCCGCCCAAGCTTTGGCCGAACGGTTGGGCTCGACCGAGAAACCCTTTCGCCTCTTCATCGATGTCGATTGCGGAATGGGACGCACGGGCGTTCCCTTCGGCGAAAAACTGGACATATTGCGGACCTGCATCGAGTCCACG
>CAXGVD010000375.1:0-3477 GCA_964012695.1 uncultured Opitutia bacterium | reverse complement strand
CGGCACTTGGCTTTTCCATTCATCGTTCTCTTTGCCTCGCAGCCTTCTTTTGCCGTAGCGGAGGCCTGCAAAGACACCCTGAAAGCCGTAGTAGTCCTCTTGAGTGATGGGGTCGAACTTATGATCGTGGCAGCGGGCGCAACCGATTGTGAGACCGAGGAAACCTTGCCCAACGGTACGAATCACCTCGTCCAGTTCATCTTGTCTTGCGGAACGCATTGCCTCTTCGTCCCGACCGATTTGCCCCGGTAGGTTGGCGGGTCCCGAAACTAGAAAGCCCAGCGCCGCATCCTCACCGGTCACGTCGCCGGCGATTTGATGAAGAATGAACTGGTCGTACGGCATGTCGTCGTTCAGAGCCTTGATGACCCAATCGCGGTAATGCCACGCATCGGTTCGTTCTAGATTTGTTTCAAAGCCAACCGTCTCGGCCCAGCGGATTACGTCCAGCCAATGCTGCGCCCAGCGTTCGCCGTAGTGAGGCGAGGAGAGCAACTCCTCGACCAGTTCATGGTAGACGGATTTAGTTGGACGCGGGTCATTGAGAAAAGTTTCCAACCTCTTTGCCGTGGGCGGCAACCCAGTGAGGTCGAGACTTATCCGGCGCAAAAGAGTGGCCCGGTCGGCCTTTGGAGAGGGCTTCAGGTTTGCGCGTACCAATTTCTGCTGCACAAACGCATCAATCGGGTTGAGGATTGGCCCCGGAAGGGCTTTGGCTTCCGGTACATGAGGTCGCTTAACGGTTTCCAGCGACCAAATTTGCTCTGCTGCTAAAGGGCAGGCCAACGCGAGCAGTAAGCAAAGCTCCCACAGTCTCATTTTATCCACCACCGCTAATCTTTGCCCTTTCGCCCACTGCAAAGATGCTCTCTAAACGAATCTCCGGGATGTGTTCTTTCATGTTGTCCAAATCAGTTGCAATGATTTGGGCAACACTCAGCCGAGTTCGCTGAGTACCCCGGTGGAGGTGCCGAAGGATTCGGTTTCGACACCGAACTTTTGCAGCATGCGGAGGTATAGGTTGGAGAGCGGGTGGTTGTTTTCCTCGTCGAAACGGAGGTGGCCCTGGTGCTTGAAGCCGCCGCCGGCGAGGAAGGTGGGCAAGTTGTTGGAGGCGTGGGCGGAGGCGTCGCCGAGATTGCTGGTGAGGAGCACTTGGGTGTGGTCGAGAAGCGTGCCGCCCGGTTCATTGGTCTCGGTCAGTTGGTCGAGGAAGCCGGAGAAGTTCTGGTAATCTTTCTCCTCGTAGCGGGCGAACTGCTCGATTTTTGAAGGATCCTTGCCGTGATGGGAGGCGTCGTGGTGGCCGATTTCGAGACCGGGAACGCCTTGGCTGTTGTGCTCCCCAATGCCGAAGACGATTACGCGTGTGCTGTCGGTCTGGAGGGCCAGGCGGATGAGCCGGTACCAACGGTTCTGCGAATCCACCCAATTGGATGCTTTGTCGGAAAACCTTGAAGCGGGTTCTTCCACCTTGGGCTTCGGTTTGGCGATCCAAGCTTCCTCCTGCTTGAGGAGAACTTCCGCTTCTCGTATGGAAGTCTCCAAGAGCTCCATGCGGTCGCGGTCCGCGGCGCCGAGTTGGGAGCGCAGGGACTTGAGCTGGCCGCGCATGTCGTCGAGTATGCTGTGACCGTGAGCGAGGCGTTTGGTTTCACGCCCGATCTCCGCAGGTGTCCCGTCGATGAATAGGCGTTTGTAGATGCTGGCTCGGTTGCCGTCCTTGGGCACCGGCACGCCCTTGCGGTTCCAGGACAGGGAGGCTGCTCCGCCCATGGAGCCAAGGATGAGGCTCCGTACTCGGGTCTCGTTGCCGACTTGTTCGCCGGCGACTTGATCCAGCGACACGGTGTTACGAATGTCGTCCCCGCGGGCCACGCCCTCCGGTCCCACGCCGGTGAAGGTGGCGGCGGAGGTGGTGTGAGAGTTGGGGTAACCGAGGTGCGACACGCCAGAAAACAGGGTGAAGCGTCCGCGGTGCGCTTCCAATGTCTTGAGGTAGCGCGGGGCGTCGTAATTCTTGCCGGTCTTTTCCGGGACGAGGTAAGGATGGTAGGTGCCGAGACCGCGGTGAAGGAGAACCATTCGCGCGGGCTGTTTGGCCTTGGCTTCGGCCCGTAGCCCAACGGGCATCATGGCGTCCAGCGCCGGTAATGCCAGCGTGGCGGCTCCTGCTTTAAGAAAAGTTCTGCGCGGCAAGGGAGTTCTCATGGCGTTATTTGGTTCGGAAGATTCGGCTCTGGACGACCTCGTGCAGTAATGACCTGAAACCATAGCTCTTGGACTTGGTGGCTGCGACAATTTTCTCGACTTCGCGGCGGTCGGCGAAGGTGAGGTCGGCGCCGGTGCCGTAGACGAGGAGCTGGCGGGCGAGGTTGCGGGCGATTTGGTCGGGATCCTCGAGCAGGATGCGCTTGTATTCGTCGATGTTTTGGAAGGCTTGACCACCGGCTGTTTTACCGTGTGCCTCGACGGGACGGGCGAGGTAGACGTGATAATTGTCCTTGGGATGGTTGGCCAACTTCACTCGGTCGATGCCTTTGCCGCCCTTGGAGACACGGTAACGTTCGCGCCAACCGCCAAGTACGTCGAAGTTCTCCAAGGCGAAGCCGGGTGGGTCGATTTTGACGTGGCAGGAGGCGCAGACGGTCTGGGTCTTGTGGAGCTTCATTTGCTCGCGAAGGGTGACGGCTCCACGGATGTCGGGCTCGATGGCTTCGACGTCGGGGGGTGGGGGCGAGGGTGGCATGCCAAGCAGACGGTCCAGTACCCAGGCGCCGCGCATGATGGGCGAGGTGTAGGTGGAGTTGGTCGTGAGCTTGAGTATGCTGGCCTGAGTGAGAAGGCCCCCTCGGTGGGAGTCGGCGGGCAGTTTCACCTTGCGTATATTCATTCCCTCGATACCCGGTATGCCGTAATGGAAAGCGAGTCGGTCGTTCAGGAAGCTCCAGTCCGAATGGATGAATTCTGTGACCGGTCGGTTTTTTTCGAGGATCTCGACGAAGAAGCGACGCGTCTCCTCGGGTATGGACCAGGCGAGGGCCTCGTCGTATTCGCCATAGAGCTTGTCGGGCTTCATCTCGTGGATTTCGCTGAGGTTCAGCCATTGGCCTGTGAAGTCATGAACGAAACGCCGGGACCGCCAGTCCTTCAACATCCGTTCGGTCTGGGCTCGCAGGGTCTTGTCGTCCTTGAGAAGGCCCTTGCCGGCGAGGTCAAGCAGGTTGGCGTCGGGCATGGAGTTCCACAGCATGTACGAGAGGCGGGAAGCTAGGGCGTAGTCGTCCAGTTCGCCTGGTTTCTCGATGCGGAAAAGGAACCAGGTGGAGCATAGAATCTCCTTGTAGACTTTGAGCAGGACCTCGTCCAAGGGAATCTCTTCGTCGAGTAACTTCTGGGCCCGCTCAAGGTAGAAGGTCAGCGCTTCTTCGGAAGGCGGTCGGCGAATCGCCGTGGGCATGAACTCCTTGATGAGGC
>CAXGVD010000374.1:0-3482 GCA_964012695.1 uncultured Opitutia bacterium | reverse complement strand
TTTTCCGCCACGCAAGACGGGGAAGCTGTAAGGGCCTGCGGCGTTCATCTCCAAAGCCTTTAGGGGCATACCGTTTTCGTCGAACAGCCAAACCCGGAAGGGACCGGAATCGACTATTCCGGAGTAGGTGATCTGTCCGCCGAGGTCCACGACGTCGAGTCCTCCCTCGAAGGCGCCGAGGTCTGGTGCGGCGTCGGTATTGCGCGGTTTGCTTGAGAGGTCCCAAGGCAGAGATCCGACCTTGGCGGGGTTGCCTTGGTTGATCATGGCCGAGCCAAGCCGCAAGCGGAAATCGAATCGGAAAGGATCTACGAATTGGGGATCGGCGTCGGCCAGGTCCCCGTGGCCACCTTGGATGACGGTGCGGTTGGTGTCCATGAAGCTGCCCGAAATCTTGAGGTTGGCGCTGTTGTTCGCATCGTTGCCCCAGATGATGGAGTTTGCCACGGCCACGAAGGATCCGCTGCCAACGTAGAGCCCTCCGCCCTCCGTGGAGTTGTTCTCGGAAATGGTGGAGTGAATGATCGAGGAGTTGCTGTCCCATACCGCCAAGCTTCCGCCTTTGACGGATTGATTAGATGCCATGAGGGCGTTGTAGAAGACGGCCGAGCTACCCATGCTGATCTTGGCCGCTCCACCCCAATGAGCGTAGTTGCCCCAAAACATGCAGGAATAGAGGATCGGTTGACCGCCGTTATAGACGCAGATGCCGCCTCCGCCGCCGGTGGTCTCAAAGGAAGCAACGTTGCCGGCAAGGAAGAGGTAGCGAAGGTTTGGACTGCCGTCGTCGGCCAGTATGCCGGCCCCGCGCTTGTCCCAATCTGCGGGTCCGGTTGCGCGGCCGTGCTCGATCTTGAAGTTCGCCAGCACAGCGGTGCGGTCTACCCCGGAGGCGTTCACGACGTGGTAGGCGTTGTCGTCGTGGTGATTCGCCGCCCCTACGTCGCCGGACAAGATAGTGATCCAGTCGCCCGCGCGGGTGCGATGATCGATGTTGGTCTCGTTTCCTGTGAAGCCGCCGTGGACCTCGACACGGTTCTTAAGCTGGAAAGTGGAGGTTCTGCTGTTTGCAGTCTGTCCCGGGCCCAAGTCGGGGCGATAAACGCCCTCGGCAACCCATATTTGCGTGCGGACGCTGCCGTTGGCCTCGGCCAAGGCGGCCTGCAAAGTGGTGTAGGCGTTGCCCCATGAGGAACCGTTGTTTGCGCCGCTTGCGTTGTCGTCGACGTAGATAACCTTGCCCACGGAAGGTAGGGATGAACCATCGAGAGGGTCGCTCGAAGCGGCTATTTCCTCGGCGTCGGGATAGCCGTCGTTGTCGTCGTCGGGATCCGCGTGGTCCTCTATCCCATCAACGTCGAAGTCCTCCACAATGTTCGTCACCGCGATCACCAGAACTTTTTCCAGGCTGGCGTTGTGTTCGTCGGTCACTCGAATGCGGACGGTTAGAGTGGCGTTGCCGTCGGCGGCTTCTACTTCGTAGTCAAAGGATTCCAAGGCCCGTACGCTACCGTTGGCGTCTATGGCGAAGCGCTGATTGTGGACGGAGCCATTGCCGTCAACTAGGGCGTAGGCATAGGCTCCCGTGGCGTTGGCGTCGTCGGGGTCCAAGGCGAACAGATCGCCCACCTTGACTCCGGGTTCCGCGTTTTCAGCGATGGCGGAGGGAACAAGCAGGATATCGTCGGGTGGCGCATTGGGACCTGAATTGGGGTCGTGGGGATCGGTGCCGTTTTGATGTTCGACCCAGTCGATGAGGCCGTCTTGGTCGGTGTCTGCCTCCCAATCGATATGCACGTCGACGCCATCTAGGTTTCCGTGGAGGTGGACGAGGTTGAAGGAGTTGGAGGTGGAGTTCCAATCACCATGATGAGCATATGGCTCTCCAATTTGATGATCCAGGTCTCCGTTACCGTTTCCGTCACGAAAGGCTTTCACGTCATAGGCATGTCCCCGCGGAAGGGTGAAACTGAACTGACCGGGGCCGTCGGGCAAAGTCTTTTCAGCAACCTGCGCACTGTGCTCATTGAAAACCCAGACGACGACGGGGCCCGGCACTTGCCCCGAATGATGAACCGTTCCCGAAAGAGTTGCGTTGTTGTCTGACGGATCATCAAGAACTTGAACCGTGAGAACCTTCTCAAAACTGGCGTTATGATCGTCCGTAACTTTGGCCCGGATGGAAAGCGTGGCGTTTCCGTCAGCATCGACATGAGTTTCGAAGTCAAGGACGGTGGCGGTACGAAGAGAACCGTTGGAGTCCAAGGCGAAGAGGTTGTTATGTACTGCACCATTACCTTCGACTAAGGCGAAGAGATAGAAACCCGTTCCATTGAGATCGTCAGGATCCACCGCAGTAAGATCTCCAACCTTGCTTCCAGAGGGCAACTTTTCCGCTATAACGGAGGTTTCCAAGCCAATATCAACCGGAGCGGTGTTGGGAGAAGGAGCAGGACCAGAACCATTGCCGTCGGAAACAGAACCTTGAGCCAAGGCATGCAACTCACTGACGCCAAGGACGCGATCGTAGACCCGAACGTCGTCCAACCAGCCTTTCCAATTCAAGCCACCGCCCAATGAATCACCTAGGACAAAGCCAGGACCTGCAGTTTCCAAAGCAGCAGCTATAGTTGCTCTCTCGGCGCCATTGACGTGAAGTCGGATATGATTTCCATCGTAAGTTACCGCAATGTGTTCCCATTCTCCTGATGCAGGGACAGTTCCATTGGTGTCAAATTCGTGGCCATAACCAATCCAGCTGTCGTCTTGGATAAGCCCAAAGCCCTTGAGGGTCTCGAAACTGCCCCAAGTTGCGACGAAACCTACGATGGAGTCAGCAGATTGTTCGGACTTTGCCCATAAACTAAGAGTTCGAGGGGCATTGCCCGAGGGTAACCCGGCGGCAGAGATGGTTACATTATCATCTGCGCCGTCAAAATAGAGGGCGGAGCCCAAACGGCCCCCTCCGAATTGAGGATTCATGGAAGCTATACCCGAATCCCCGTCAACGGAATCGGAAAGACTGTCGTCAAAACGGAAATGAGCCACCAATCCGGAAGAAAGTGTTCCGCTTTCATTTGCGTCCGAATCCGAGGTGTTGAGGACAAACCCGGGAGAATCCGCAAAACCAACCTCCTCGGGATTCAGGGTGCCGTTATTATCATTGCCGTCAGAAGTATCCAGGACGAAACCCGGAGAGTCGGCGAAGCCACTTTGGTTTGAATCGGATGAAGAGTTTGAATCTCCCCCTGTATTCAGGACGAACCCGGGAGATTCCCCAAAGCCAGTATTTTGCGGGAGATTTCCACCCGTATCCACTGGAAAGGGAGGAGAGTCAGCAAAGCCACCGGATCCGGAACCGCTGTCGCCTGGAAGACCGGGATTTGCAGAAGACCCATCACTCTCAGGGGAGTAGGCACTGATATCGTAAACATAAGCAGACCCGGCATTGGAAATACCTCCGGGATCGGCACCAATCGAGC
>CAXGVD010000373.1:0-3490 GCA_964012695.1 uncultured Opitutia bacterium | reverse complement strand
CGCTTTCGAGCGAAACCTTCGCGAAAGGCTCTTGGCTCGACCGTTTGGACGAACTGCTTGCGCTTCCCGCCCCGACGCCCGCAGTCTGCAACGGCGCCGAACAAGCCGCCCGCCTCCTAATCCCCCTACTCCGCCCGTCCGCGAAATAATTGCCCAAAGCCCAAAAAACGGTTGCGGAAGGCAAGTCGCCCCCCCAACCTCTTTCCCTTACGAACTCGATTCCCCATATCGGGGCGTCCCAACTCAATCCAAACAAACCCAAAAGTTATATGAAGAAAATCCTGTCTCTTCTTGTCGCGGCGTTCTTTGCGGCCACCGTTTACGCTGGCGAATACCCGGACATCAGCGTGAAAGCTCTCGACCAAGCCATCAAGGCCGGCAAGGTCGCTGTGATTGATGTCAACGGCGCCAAGTCATTCTCCAAGGGCCACATCCCTGGAGCTATCAACTTCTCCGCTTCGGCCAAGGAACTTGCCAAGCTCTTGCCCAAGGACAAGAGTACCCTCGTGGTCGCCTACTGCGGTGGGCCCAGATGTAAGGCTTACAAGCGCGGCGCCTCCGCTGCCGAAAAGCTCGGTTACACCAATGTGAAGCACCTCTCCGCTGGAATCTCCGGCTGGAAGAATGCCGGCATGAAGACCGATAAGTAATTGCTTCTCCAAACTTTTTCTTTTTTTGCCAAGCGGGCGTCCGAGAAACCGGGCGCCCGCTTTCTTTTGGGTGAGGCCGAGCGGGCTTTACTCACCTCCGATGGAATCCGGCGAGACGGGCCACCCTTTCAGGGTTTCCCGTAGGATTGCTCCGATTTCTCGCCGTTCGCTTTCGGGCAGGTAAGAAAAGTCATTGTTTTCGTCTTCGCCCTTCAGGACGCGGTCCAATTGACGAAGGAGTTCCTTCTTGAGGGGCGGGGGCAGGCCCGCGAAGGCGGCGGAGTGAATCATGTAGCTGCACCTGTGCTTGAACAGGCGATCTTTTAACTCGAAGTCCCGTAGGGAGGCGCCCGAGGCGGTTTTTCTGGCGGCTTTGAGGAAGTGGGCCTTCAGAGCGTGGTCTCCCTTCACGCCGCCTGGTGGCAGGTCGACTTCGTCGGCGAAGAGCAGGTAGCGTGTCAAATCTCGGGCTTCGCTCCGGAGGAACGCGGGGAGATCGTCTTTGCCTAGTCCCTGGACCCGCCCGGCCAAGGCCGCCCGTGTTCGATAGGTTGCGGACACGAAGCGGTTCACGAAGCCCGCTTGGTGCTCGTGGAGGAGATGGGCGAGGAGGTCGCTGGTCCGGACGGGGTAGCGGGTGAGTGAAAAACGTTGGCCGGGTTCGTTCGGAAAGGTCTTCAGCTCGCCCGCTCGGAACTCTCCCGTGAGGTTTCCCCAGTGCTTCTTCAGTCCCTCCGCTCCAGTAAGGTGCCAACCGCCGAACCGCTCTCTTAGGGGGATGGAGTGCCCAGTGTCGCCTTCCCGGAAGGAGTCCAGGCTGCCGCCTCCTGGCCCTGGTACAACCGAGCTGATCAGCAATCCCGGCGCGTTCCCTACGTCTCGGGCCGCGTGGCAGTTCATGCAACGGGTGGCCCGTTGGACAACTGGGGGCGGGGAATCGGGGCGTTGTGGGTTGAAAATGTAGGTTATGGCACCCCAGCCGGGGTCGATGCCGAGCACCTCTATTTGTCCGCCGGGCACCCAGCCCAAGTAGATGTTTTCGTTGAAGTAAATCGCTCGCGGATTGCTCGGAGAAATACGGCTGAGCTGGAGGCTTGTGGTCGAGAACACTAGCATTTGTGAGGAGGGAGAAATCTTCAGGGCCTTGAGCAGGCTGGCTACGAAATCCTTTTCGCTCGAGGTGGCTAAGGGCAGCTTGCCCGCTTGAAGATCGGCCCTCAGTTTTGAGAAATCGTCACGCGGAACGTGAGCGGAGTATGCGGATGAAACCTCTCTGAAGCGGGGAAACTTCCAGTCCTCGCTAAACGACGAGTGAAGTGGAAGTGCCAACAGGCAGAAAAGGTACAACGGCCACGGACTAAAAGTTTTCACGCCTAGCGAGGAAAGCGAAGCTCGCTTTTAATGCCACGACGAATTCCCATCCTTTTGGAAAATTTTTCTCTTTGCCTTGAAGGCAAAATCAGGCAAGGTTGCTCCAATTGAGTTACTCGCACATGCGTGAGGGGAAACACTTAAAGGGAGGAATTACATCCGTTACGAGAGCTGCTTTGGGCGGACTCTTAGTTGTTTGCTTCTGTGCGGAAAGCCTGCAGGGCCAGGTTGGTGAAGTGGGCGAACTTAGCGGCTCCATCGGCGTAACGATTCCCGCAGGCACCCCCGCCTCCCCGTCCTACAAAGTGGTTTCGGCGGGCCTGAAGAGCGAAGCCGCCTTTCGCGGGCAAATCGCGTCCATTGTGGACAATAACGTCACCTTTGACCGTCTGCCCGACCTGCTCGACCCAACCAAACTCGCCTGGCCCTTTAAGACGGGCATGTTCGCCACCACCCGAGCCCGAGCCGCCGCCATGGTAAATCCCGCGGATGGCAATTTGACCTCCATTTACGTCGAGCACCCCGGCTTCGGCTACCAACGTGTCCCCGAGGTTCGCATCCATCCGCCCGACACCGGTGACGACGTGGCGACCACGGCGATCGACGCTTTCGCCTTGGCCGAACTGAACGGCACGCGCATCAATCGCATCGTTCTGACCTCCTCGGGGAAAGGCTACCAATCGGCTCCTCACGTGGAAATAGAGGGTGGGCCGCACTTCCTTCGCGTAGTGGAGGAAGATGACCTCGCACAAGGGCGCTTCTTCCTCATTACCGCGAACTCGGGCGACCGCCTCACCCTCGCCAACCCACTCAACGAAAATCTCGCCCAAATACTCAAGCCAGACGCCCTTGTGGAAATCACTCCCGCCTGGACCCTTGGTTCCCTCTTCGGCTACGAAAAAGCCAACCTGCTTCTAGCGGACGGCAACGAAACCGCTGCCGATCGCGTCCATCTACGAGACGGAAACGCTACTGGTTACCGAGCCTATTACCACGACGGAACCAATTGGCGAAAAGTCGGAGACCCCAATACCGACGTTGCCGAAACTATTCTTTATCCCGACGAAGCATTCATCCTCGCCCGCCGCTCCCCTACCCCGCTGAACCTCGCCTTCGCTGGCGCTATCCTCACCGTCAACTCCTTCGCTCACCTACCCGCCAAGGACAAGTCCTTCCTCATGAACAACCCTTTCGGTGCCGATATGATGCTTTCCGACCTCATCGCGGCCGAAAACCTTACCACTGACTCCAATGTGACGGGCAAATGGTTCGCCCACCCCTCTGACGAACACGCCGACGCCGTGGAAGTGCTACATGCCGGTGTCTGGACCACCTATTGGCACGACGGTACTAACAAGGATGTGAGCCTCCCTGCCCGAGCCACGGCAAGGGCGGGTTCGGGAATCGCTGGAGCTCTTACGCCCGCGGACCTCTCCTTCGGTTCCGGATCCATCACCAATGTGAGCAAC
>CAXGVD010000372.1:0-3508 GCA_964012695.1 uncultured Opitutia bacterium | reverse complement strand
GTAGAAAACGTATATGTGGACCAGGTGGAGCTGACCGAAGAAAAAAAGACCCTGCACGCAGGCGAGAAGGTTTTTGAGGCCAAAAGCGTCATAATCGCCACAGGGGCCGCACCTCGTCTACTCGGTGTACCAGGAGAGCAGGAAATGTTCGGCGGCAAGGGCGTGACCACCTGCGCCACTTGCGACGGCGCGTTCTACCGCGACATGGAGGTGGTGGTCGTCGGCGGTGGCGATTCCGCCTGCGAAGAAGCCCTCTTTCTCACCCGCTTCTGCTCCAAGGTCACGCTAATCCACCGGCGGGACGAACTGCGGGCCTCCCGCATCATGGCCGAGCGGGCCATCGCCCACGAAAAAATCGAACCCCTCTGGGACTCCGCTGTGGAGGAAGTGCTGGCGGACGACGCCGGCAAGGCCAGAGCCGTGCAAGTCCGCAACCTCAAGACGGGCGAGATCGGCGAGGTTCCATGTAGAGGCGTCTTCATCGCCATCGGACACGTCCCCAACACCCAACCTTTCAAGGGCATACTGCCGCTGGACGAAAACGGCTACTTCGTTCCAGAGGCGAACAGCATGGTCCAAACGGCTGTCCCTGGCGTCTATGTGGCGGGGGACTGTGCCGACCATGTCTACCGCCAAGCAATCACCGCCGCCGGCATGGGTTGCCAAGCCGCCATCGAAGCCGAACGCTGGCTGGCCGAGCGCGAATAGCCGCCCAAACGAAACCGCCGAACACCCCCATCATGAGCGAAGGCGGCGAACCCGTGAATGTAGCGGGCCACCTAGCCCTCGCCGCTGCCCGCACCCCTTACCAGCCAGCCATTCTCCCCGCCGAAGACGGTGCTTTTCCCGCCCGTAGCTTCGCCGAGCTGAACGCGGACGTCTCCGCCTGTTCCAACTTACTCCGCAAGCGAGGCGTACGCCCCGGAGACAAAACTCTGCTCATGGTCCGGCCCGGCTACGAACTCATTCTCTGCGCCTTCGCCCTCTTTCATCTCGGTGCCCCGCCCGTGGTCATCGATCCCGGGATGGGCCTAAAGAACTTCCTCCGCTGCGTACGCCGCACCCGTCCGGACGCTCTCGTCGGCATTCCCCTCGCCCGCCTCCTTTCCCTTCTCTTTTTCCGGGCCTTCCGAAGCCTGCGGACGAAAGTGACCGTACGGGCCGGCCTCTTCCTGAACGCCATGGACGCGCATCGCTCCGGAGCCTCCTCCTCAGCCGCCGAAGCTAAACCCGACGACCTCGCAGCCATTCTATTCACCTCCGGCTCCACCGGCCCTCCCAAAGGCGTGCGCTACGAGCACGGAACCTTCGCCGCCCAAGTCAAGACACTCCAAACAAACTTCGGCTTCGAAGAAGGAGAAACCGACCTCGCCACCCTCCCAGTCTTCGCCCTCTTCAACCCCGCCCTCGGCCTGACTACCGTGGTCCCGGACATGGACCCCCGATGCCCCGCCCAAGCCGACGCCGGCAAGCTCGCCGACGCCCTGCTCCGCCACCGCGTCACCTCCGCCTTCGGCTCCCCAGTCCTTTGGAGGAAGCTGGCCGACCACTGCGAAGCCCGCCAACTCACCCTGCCCGACGTGAAACGCGTCTTTCTCGCCGGTGCCGCCACCCCACCGGGCCTCGTGGAACGCCTCGTCCCCCTCCTCCCCAATGCCCGCATCCTATTCCCCTACGGTGCCACCGAGGCCCTGCCCGTCTCCGTCTGCGACGCCCAAGAAGTCCTCGCCCAACGCCCAAGTACCGAACGCGGGGAAGGCTCCTGCCTCGGCGTCCCCCTCCCCGGCATAAGCCTTCACCTCCTGCCCGTCCGCAACGCCCCCATACCCGACCTCGGTGAAGTCGAACTCCTACCTCCTGGCGAAGTCGGCGAAATCACGGTTGGCGGCCCCGTCGTCACCAAGGAATATCACCTGATGCCCGGAGCAACCTTCGACGCCAAGGTCCGCTGCGGCGAAGAAACTTTCCACCGTATGGGCGACCTAGGCTACCTCGACGAAGAAGGCCGCCTTCGCTTCCTCGGGCGCAAAGCCGAGCGCGTTCTCACCCCAGACGGTCCACTCGAAACCGAACGAGCCGAACCCGTGGCCAACGCCCTCTCCAAGGTGAAGCGTTCCGCCTTGATCGGCCTCGGCGCCGAACGAGAAAAGGAACCCGCACTCGTCGTGGAGCCCGAACCTGACTGCTTCCCCCGCAACCTCGCTGAAGAACAGAGCCTCGCCCAGGAAGTCCTCGCCACCCTCCACCTCCACGAACGCCTCCGCCCCATCCGCCGCGTATTCTTCGAACAAGCCTTCCCCGTGGACGCCCGCCACAACGCCAAGATTCACCGCCTCGCTCTCGCCCGCAAGTGGACGAAAAAAGCCGGACCAAGCGAGTCGAACCCGCTCGAACCATACACATGAAGGCCCTCGTCACAGGCGGTTCCGGCTTCATCGGCGGACGCATCGTCCAGCGGCTCCTCGAACGCGGTCGGGAAGTTCACGTTCTTGGACGTTCCTCCCCGCCGCCGCAGGAAGGCGTCCGCTTCCACAAGACGGACCTCGGTCGGGAAGCACTGCCCGACGAAGCCTGCGACGGCGCTGACGTTCTCTTTCACGTAGCCGCCAAAGCAGGCGTGTGGGGCTCCGCCGCAAGCTACCACGCCGCCAACGTCCTCGCCACCCGCCGTGCCCTCGACGCCTGCCGCAAGCACGGCATTCCCCACTTCGTTCACACCAGTTCGCCCAGCGTCGTCTTCAACCGGCAACAGTTCCGAGGAGCCAATGAATCTCTCCCATATGGGCGCGACTGGCTTTGCCACTACGCCCGCACCAAGGCCCAAGCCGAAAAGGAAGTCCTCGCGGCCAACGACTGGGACGGCCTCAAGACCATCTCCTTACGCCCCCACCTCGTCTGGGGCCCCGGTGACCCGCACCTTCTCTCCAAGGCCGTGGCCCGTCACAAGGCGGGCAAGCTCCGCATCGTCGGTAACGGCCTCAACCGCATGGACCTCACCCACGTCGACAATGTCGCCGACGGCCACCTTCTCGCCCTCGACGCCCTCGCCTCCGGCACCCATCCCGGCGGCAAAGCCTACTTCCTCTCCCAAGACGACCCCGTCGCCCTCTGGCCCTGGCTCAACGAACTCTTCGCTCGCCTCGACCTCCCTCCCCTCACTCGCAGCATCTCCTTCCGCTCCGCCTACGCAATAGGCTTCACGATGGAACTCGCCTGGACCCTCCTCCGCCTCCCCGGCGAACCGCCCATGACCCGCTTCGTCGCCATCCAGCTCGCCGAAGACCACTGGTTCTCCCCCGCCGCCGCCCGCCAAGACCTAGGCTACGCACCCACCGTCTCCATGAAGGAAGGTCTGCGGGAAACGGTGCAGTGGCTGAAGAGAACATAACCTTTGACCGAGCTTAGGGCCGAGTCGGATTATAAAAAAATTCTTACTCGGCAAGGCCAAGAGGTGCTATTTAAGCCTCGATGCTTGGGATAAAGTTGTGCCGGGCTTTGCGTAGGTCGA
>CAXGVD010000371.1:0-3522 GCA_964012695.1 uncultured Opitutia bacterium | reverse complement strand
TCGGCAGCATGAACGAGGATTTGCCCAACTACGTCGTCATGCATGCCAAGACTAAGCACGCCGAGCAAAGCCTCTTCGGTCGGCTCTGGGGCACCGGCTTCATGCCTTCGGACCACCAAGGCGTCCTTCTCCGCAGCCAAGGAGACCCCGTGCTCTACCTAAGCAACCCAAAGGGCGTCTCCCGCGAGGACAGACGGGCTCAGCTCGATGCCCTCTCCGTCCTCAACGGCGAACATCACAAGGCCTATGGCGACCCCGAAGTCCTCGCCCGTATCCGCCAGCACGAAATGGCCTACCGCATGCAGTCCTCCGTGCCCGAATTGATGGACCTGTCCAAGGAGCCCGAGTCCACCTTCGAACTTTACGGCAAGGAAGCCCGCGAATCCGGCACCTTCGCCGCCTGTTGCCTGAACGCCCGCCGCCTCGTCGAGCGCGGCGTCCGCAACATCCAAATTTTTCACCGTGGCTGGGACGCCCACGGTGGCTTACCCCGCGAGCACGAAAACCAGTGCAAGGACGTTGACCAAGGTAGCGCCGCCCTGATCAAGGATCTCAAGCAACGGGGTCTGCTGGAAGAAACCCTGGTCGTCTGGGGCGGCGAGTTCGGGCGAACCGCCTACTGCCAAGGCAAGCTTACCCGCGAAAACTACGGGCGCGACCACCACCCCCGCTGCTTCAGCATCTGGATGGCGGGCGGCGGCGTTAAGCCGGGCATAACCTACGGGCAAACCGACGACTACTCCTACAACATTGCCGATGCAGAAGGGAACCCCATCAAGCCTACCAAAGACAAGTGGACTCCCGGCACCATGCACGTCCACGACCTCAACGCCACCATCCTACACCTCCTCGGCATCGATCACAAGCGCCTCACCTACCGCTATCAAGGTCGGGACTACCGCCTTACCGACGTCCACGGTCACGTGGTGAAGGACGTCCTGGCGTGACCTAACGCGGTGGCGAAGCCCAGAGGCAACGCCCGCTCTAGCGTCTTGAGAACTGCTTCCACTAGGAAAGGGGAGAGTTTCTTCCTTTTTACAGACGGATTTCTTTGCGGAGACCTTTTACGCCTTCGATGCTTGACGACTTTTTGTCCTTGCTAATCGGGTGCAAAGCGGATTCGCGTTGACCGGGGGCGGGCGATTCCTATGTTGGGATTTTCTTCTTGTGGCGATAGTAGCTCAGTTGGTTAGAGCACCGGTTTGTGGTACCGGGGGTCGCCGGTTCAAATCCGGTCTATCGCCCCACTTTTTCCGGAGCTTGCTTGTTTGCATGATGGTGTGCGGGCTCGGTACGGCGGGGTTGCGGGCCAGGCTTTTTGAAAAGAAGCCGCCCGTGCTGGAGGAGTTAAACTTGGCTTACGGGGAGCACCCGCGGCAGGTGTTGGACCTTGTGCGGCAGAAGGGAAGCGAGGGTTGCCCTGTGGTACTTTTTCTTCATGGGGGAAGTTGGCGCTGGGGGGGGAAGGACTACCACCGGGCAATTGGGAAGCAATTCGCCCGGGAGGGAGTGATTTTCGCCACTGCCAACTACAGGTTGTTTCCTGAGGCGCGTTTTCCCGCCTACTCCGAGGATGCGGCCTTGGCCTTGAAGTGGTTGCGCGAAAACGTGAAGACTCGGGGGGGCGCCCCGGAAAAGGTTTTTCTGATGGGCCACTCGGCGGGGGCTCACGCGGTGGCTCACGTGGGACTGGATGAACGTTACCTCAAGGGCGTGGGTGGAGACTTTTCCTGGGTGAAGGGTGTGGTTAGTCTGTCCTGCCCCTACACCTTCGATCCTTCCGTTGAGTGGTTGTACCGAGAGGTGTTCGCGGACGCGGAGAACGTAAACGCCACCATGCCGATCCATCAGGTCGACGGGGGGAAGGAGCCGCCCTTTCTGGTCATGCATGGGCAGCTTGATTCCCTGGTGAGCGTGAAGCAGGCGGATGATTTCGTTAAGAAGGTGCTGGACGAGGGCGGGAGCGTGACCCGCAAGGTGTACGCGACGCACGGACATTTCTCCACCATTCGGCGAATGTCCTCCTGGCACTTGTGGAAGAAGCCGTTCTTGCGGGACGTGTTGACTTTCGTGCAGGAGAATTCCTAACGGAAAAGTTTTCTTTGTGAGACCCACTGTTTTTCCCGAGGGAGAATTCAGGTCATTAAGCAGGTGACGACGGTGGAGATGGCGGAGTGCGAGCATGTTCTCTGGTCCATGCTCGATCTTGATTTTGAGTCGGCTTGCATCAAGCGGCCTGAAGATTTCCGCTTTGTGGTGGAGGCCGGCGGTTGAAGGTTTCCGGAAAGGGGCTTCGTCAGTCCGCTGTTTGCCCTTCCAGTCTCTGCTTGATGAGGCGACGGACATGCTCGCCAAGAAAGTCGAGTGCGGTGACGACGAGGAGAATACAGAGGAGAACAGTAGCGAATTTGCTCCAGCCTTGGGGAGATTCCGCGTAGAGCTTGAGGTGGAGGCCTATGCCTCCCGCTCCGACGTAGCCGATGATGCTGGCAGAGCGTACATTGTACTCGAGCATCCAGAGGGAGTGGCTCCAGACGATGGGTTTAACATTGGGCCAGAGGCCGTATTGGAAGGCTTGGAAGCGGGAGGCGCCAAGTTGTCGCAGGGCGGAGAGGGGGCGGAGGTCGGCGGCTTCGAAGGCTTCGCTGTAGAACTTGCCGAGGTAGCCGATGCTGTAGAAGGTGAGGGCGACGACACCGGCGAGAGAGTTGGGGCCGACTACGACGACGGCGAGCAAGGCCCAGAGCAGGCCGGGTATGGTGCGGATGACGTTGAGGGTCATGCGTACGAGGATGACGATGGGGCGCGGAGCAAGGTTTTGGGCGGCCCCGATGGCGAGGATGAGAGATAGGGCGATGGCCAAACCGGTAGCGAGGCAGGCGATTTGGAAGGTTTCCCAAAGACCTTCGAGGGTTCGGGGTAGGACGGAGAGGTCCGGCGGAAAGAACTGGGATGCGAAGCGGGAGAGGTTGCCGAGGTAGTCCACCTGTCGCCCTGATCCTTCCAGCGCAGGGAGGGAGAGAATGAGGGCACCGAGGAAGAGGACGAAGGTTAGGTTCACGGCGTTGAGCCGGGAGTGCCATGGGACGGCGAGGTCGCGGGGGTCAGGCGTTTTCATGGCGATGGGGGTCGGGTGATTCGTCCTTCGCTCTCGGGTGAGTGGGCGTATTCCCGACGGGAGCGAAGTCTCGGAGGGCCCGGGTCTCGCAGGTGTTTGGAGAGATTATGAGTTCTCGGTCGGCGTGGCGTTCCACTTGTTCGGGGTCGTGGAGCGCGGCGATGGTGGGACGTTGGTTTTCGTAGGCTTCGCGGCGGAGGCGTGCGAGGACGTTTTCGGCCCGGGAGTAGTCGAGGCTGGCAACGGGTTCGTCGGCGAGAAAGAGGGGAGGTTCGGCGAGGAGTGCGCGGGCGATGGCGATGCGCTGCTGTTCGCTGCGGGAGGTTTCGGAAGCCCATTTGCCTTCGTGCCCGGCGAGGCCGAGCTCGCCTAGGAGGTCGAGGGCGTCGGCTTGGTCCTGCTTG
>CAXGVD010000370.1:0-3538 GCA_964012695.1 uncultured Opitutia bacterium | reverse complement strand
GACCTACGATGCGCGCAATCGCCCCGATTTTTCGCCTCCCTCTTCGCCCGCTACCTCTCCCGCCTCTCCAAGGGAGGCCCCGCATCTTACGACTTCGAACGCTTCGACGGCGGAGCCGGCGCCTCAATCCAAGCAAAATTCTAACCCGACACACACTCCCCCTCCCTCCGCAATGCGCGTGAACGCCTCGCGCCACTCCACCCTTCTTCCTGCCCTCGTCCTCGCGATGCTCTCCGCGAGCCAAGCCCCCGTTCAAGCGGACGCCCAAACGTCCCACGCCTCCACTCACCCCACCATCACCCACCTCGCAGGCCAAGCCTACCTGAAAACTTCCCCCTCACCCCAAGTTCCCCCCATCCCACTCGCCTCGAACCACCGCCTATCCCCCTCCTCCCCCCTCGTCGGCGGATCAGGCAACCACCTCCTCCTCACCACCGAAAAATCCCTCCTCGAAATCGCCCTACCCCGCGGAGCCCTAATCCGCTTCGGCCAAAACACCGCCGTCGAAACCTCTCCCCGCAAAATACGCCTTCTCCAAGGCTCCTTCCTCCGCCACGCCGAAGAAGAAATCCTCTTCGCACTCTCCGGCAAACGTTCCCACGCCGGCGTACGCCTCCAAAAAGGCTCCCTCATGGCACAAGCCACCTCCAACGGCGGTCTCAAAATCATCCTCCTCTCTGGACAAGCTCAAATCGGCACCCACGCCGACGGCGCCAAAACCCTCCGCCCAGGACAACTCCTCTTCATCAAAGGCGAACCCGCCAAATTCGGAGACCTATACGACCTCGACCTTCCTCTCCTCCTAACCACCTCCCGCCTCGTCAACGCTTTCCCCCGCCCACTCCCGCGACAACACCACCTCAAAACCTCAGCCCTTATCCAGCAACTCAACCTCAAACGAAGCTACCAAGCCCTCATCGGCGACACCCCCGACGACCGCACCATTCAAATCTGGGCCAACCGCCCCGACCGCAACGCTTCCCCTCCTTGAAACGCAAAATCTGAAAACTTAAAACTCACCAAGTCGCCCTAGCCTTGCCTCCCGACCCCGACTCGCTTATTGCTCCACCCCTTGCAAGCGAACAATACATTCAAATACCGAGCTTTCATCGCCTACGCTCACAAGGACGAACCGCGCGCCCACAAACTCAGGCAAGCCCTCGAAGCCTACCGCGTGCCCGCCGAACTCGTCGGCTCGGACTCCCCCTTCGGGCCCGTCCCCGCCCGCCTCTTCCCCATCTTCCGCGACCGCGACGAACTCGCTGGTTCCGCCGACCTCGGCTCCGCCATCGAAAAAGCCCTCGAAGAATCATCCCACCTCATCGTCCTCTGCTCTCCCCCCGCCGCCCAATCAATGTGGGTGAACGAAGAAGTCCGCCGTTTCAAGGCGATGGGCAAGGCCGACCGCATACTATGCCTCATCCTCGACGGCGAACCCTTCGCCTCCCTCCGAGGAAACCCCGACCAGGAGTGCCTCCCCGTCGCCACCCGGCGCATCGTCAACGAAGAAGGCCTCATCACCGAAAAACCCGCTGAACCCGCCGCCGCCGACGAACGCTCCGGCGGCGACGGCGAAAAATCCGCCTTCCTCAAAATCGTCGCCGGACTGCTCGGCGTCGGCCTCGATGACCTCCGCAAACGAGACCTTCACGCCCGCCACCGTAAAGCCACCCTCGCCGCCGTGGCCTCCCTCGCCCTCGCCCTCGGCGCAACGGGCCTCGCCGGCTACGCCATCCATCAGCGAAACCTCGCCCGCGAGTCCCACGCTCAAACCGAAGAACAGCGCAAGCTCGCTATTCTCGAACTAGCCAAAACCCAAGCCGTCACCCAATTCGTCAGCGAACTCTTCCACTCCATAGATCCCCACAACGCTCAAGGCATGGACACCAGACTCGTCAAAGCCATGCTCGACCAAGGCTCCGCCAAAGCCGAAGAACTCTCCGACGAACCCGCCATCGAAGCCCGCGTACGCCTCACCCTCGGCAAAACCTACCGCTCCATCGCCGCCTACGACGACGCCGCCACTCACCTCGCCCGCGCCTACCTCCTCCTCAAAAAACTCCCCGAGCGAGACGACAACGCCACCTTCGCCGCCATGAACGAACTCGCCGTCACCTACGACGCCCTCGGCGACCACGTTCAAGCCGAACCCCTCCTATCCACTCTCCTCCGCCGCAGGGAACGACAACTCGGAGCCGAACACCCCGATGTCATCCGAGCCCGCATCGACCTCGCCAACGTCTACCTCCGCATCGAACGCTTCGAAGAAGCCGAAGAACTGTGCTCCCGCGCCCTCGCCCTACTAAAGGAAGCCGACCGCCCCGAAGGAGACCCCGACCTCCTCCGCTGTGCCTCCCGCCTCGCCGCTATCTACCTCGCCCGAGACAAACTCCCCCAAGCCGAAACCCTCGCCCGAGAAACCCTCCAACTCTCGCGCCTCCACCTCGGCGAAAGCCACCCCGACACCCTCCGTCGGGCCGCCCGCCTCACACAAGCCCTCCACGCCCTCGAACGCCTCGACGAAGCAGAAGAACTCTCCATCCAAACCGTAGCCGCCATGACCGAGACCCTCGGGGAAAAACACCCTGAAACCCTCGGCTCCATGGACGCCCTTGCCCGCATCGTAGCCGCCCGAGGAGAAAGCGAAGACGCCCTCGCCCACTACCGTCGCATCCTCGCCGTCAAGGAAGAAGCCCTCGGCCCCATGCACCCCGCCACCTTCGAAACCATGAAGGCCATCGCTCGTCTCCAGCAAGACACCGGACAACACATCGAAGCCGAAGCCACAACCTTCGACATTTACCGGCGCTCCGAGGAAAAACTCGGCCACGAACACCCCGAAACCCTCCGCGTAACGAACGACCTCGTGGACGCCTACCTACAACGCGAAAAGCACGAAGAAGCATTCAGCCTCTCCGAACGCCTCCTCGAGACCGAACGCCGCGTCCTCGGCGAAGACGATCCCCTTACCCTACGCACTCGCGCCCGCATCGCCGAACTACACTACCACGCCGGACGCAAGGACCAAGCCCAAGCCGCCTTCGCCGAAGTCCTCGAAAGCCAGGAACGCATCCTCGGCTTCGATCACCCCGAAGTCGCCCGCTCCCGCACCTTCACCAATCGCATCCTCGCCGAACTCTCCTCCGCCGCCCAAGCCGCGGAAAGCAACTCCACCCAACCCCTTTACCCTAACGAAATACCCGAGCCCGCACCATCCCCCGAGGCCGTCCTGCCCGCGCCCCCCGAACCCGAAACCTATCCCACCCCCATTCCCGATGAAGACGAGAAGGGAAAAAAGCCAGGTCCCGTCGGACGCCTGCTCCAAAACGTACGCGAAGCCATCACCCCGGGCAAACCCGAGGAAGGTGAAGCCCACAAAAAAACCGAGTGACTTGAACACCTTGCTCACTCCTCCCTTCGCAGCCCTCTTCGACTGGGACGGAGTCGTCGTCGATTCCTCCCGCCAACACGAACGAAGCTGGGAACTCCTCGCCCGAGAAATCGACAAGCCTCTCCCCCCCGACCACTTCAAGCGCGG
>CAXGVD010000369.1:0-3539 GCA_964012695.1 uncultured Opitutia bacterium | reverse complement strand
GAGGACATCACCAGCTTGAGAAACTCCTTTGTAGACCATCCGCGGGCGACGAATTCCGTGGCCAGCCAGTCAAGGAGCTTCGGGTGAGTAGGCGGGGTTCCTTGGTTCCCGAAGTCGTTTTCGGTCTCGACCAAGCCGCGGCCGAAGAGCCTCATCCAGATTCGATTGACCCGAACGCGGGCGGTGAGAGGATGCTCGGGGCTCGTCAGCCACCGGGCCAAACCGAGCCTCGACCGATCCCCGTCCCCGAAGGGCGACAACGCCGCCGGAACGTGAGGCTCCACGGTGTCGGCAGTTCGGAGAAAGTCGCCCCGGACCTGAAGATGGGTCGGGCGCGGCTTGGGCAGTTCCCGCAGGACCATCGTCGTCCCTTGGGCTCGTCGAACCGCATCAAGCCGCTTGGTCGTCTGCCGGAGTTCCGCGTCGATGCCGCGGAGGTCGGGGTCGGACCGAATGAAGGCATTGTCGATTTTCCGCTGTTGCTCGTCGCTTATTTCCTTCAGGGAGAGCAAGGAAACAATTTGGTCCAAGTCGGTTTTCTCCACCCACTCTTCGGGCGAAACGCTCAAGCGGAAACGCCCAAGGGCGTAAGCTGCGGACTGGTGGTGGAAGTGCATCTTGAAGACTAAAGCGTGGTTCTCTTCGACTTCCAGCGTCTCCGCTAGGACGAACCATGCGGTCCGGTTGCGGTTCATGCTTCCTTCGGGAGCGTTGTTGATGGCCCAGCCCTTGAGGTCGGACTTACCGTCGATCGCCGCGCCTACAGCGTATCCGGGCTGAGAGTGATCAGCCCCGGCTTTGTTGAAGCGCAGTTCCCGACCGTCGCCCGTGCGGAACCAAAACTCGGACAGCACGAAATTGCCGTTGCCCGCTCGTCCGGGTCCGCTCTTAGGCAGGCTCGGATCCGTCAAAGCCTCCAGTTTCACGGAGCGAATCTTCGTCAATGGACTGTGGGCCGTGGCGAGATATTCGTCCTTCTTACCTGGTTTGCCAGAGGCAAGGAGCGACTTGTCAGGAAGGGCAGTGAGGACGACGCCGCTCTCCGTCCGTCCGGACAACTCAAGCACCGTCCATTCGATCTCTTTGGTCTTTTCCACACCAGGCTCTCCCGCTCCAACGCTCAGGGTACGCTCCCAAGCCCGTTGCCGTTTCGCTCGGTTGGGAAAGTCCTTCAACCGCTTCGCAAGCGACGCCTGCCTTTTCACCAACTCGGCGATCTCCGCTTCCTGCTCGAGCGAAGCCACTTGCACGGTGGGGGCGACCGAGTTGTTGTCCTGCGCCGAGTTGAAGAAGGCGTAAAGACCATAGTACTCTTTCTGCGAGATGGGATCGAACTTGTGCGTGTGGCACTGGGCGCAACCGACAGTCAGGCCCATCCAGACCAGACCGGTCGTATCGACGCGGTCCTTCACCTGCTCGTCCCGAAACTGATCGGCCTTGGTGCCGCCCTCGGAGTTGATTAGGGTATTGCGATGGAAGCCGGTCGCGACTTGTTGCCGTAGCGTCGCCCCGGGAAGCATGTCTCCGGCAAGTTGCTCGACGGTAAAGCGGTCGAAGGGCAAGTCACGGTTGAAGGCCTCGATCACCCAGTCCCGGTAAGGCCAGATTGAACGGGCGTTGTCGTTCGTGTACCCATGGGAGTCCGCGTAGCGGGCCTGGTCCAGCCAATGCCTTCCCCAACGCTCCCCGAAGTGTTGGTTTCCGAGAGCTCGGTCGAGCATTCGCTCGTAGGCGCCCGGCTCCACGTCGCGAAGGAAGGAGTCCAGCTCTTCGAGACTCGGAGGCAAGCCAAGCAGATCCAGATGAGCACGGCGAACCAAGACATGTCGATCCGCCTCGGGCGAAGGCTTGATTCCCGCTTGGTTGAGGCGGTCCTCGATGAAGGCATCGACGCCGTTCCTGATCCGCCTCTGGGCTTCGGGCGAAGGAGGCTCCGGCAGCTCGGGCCGCGCGACAGGCTCGAATGCCCAGTGCCTCGCGTACGGCGCCCCCGCCAAAATCCACTTGTGCAGTATTTCGACTTGGGCCGGCTCCAGCGGCTTCCCGTGACCGGGCGGCGGCATGACGTCCTCGTCCCGCCGGCTGATCCGCCGCATCAGCTCGCTGTCCGACGGCTTACCTGGAACGATCGCCTGAATTCCATCCACGCGGGCGACCGCCCCTTCCCGCTTATCCAACCGCAAGCCCGCCTTGCGCTCTCCTTCGTCAGGTCCGTGACACTCGTAGCAGCGGTTGGAAAGAATGGGCCGAACTTGACGATTGAAATCGATCTCCTTCGCCCCCGCAGCGCCAAAAGATTCAGCCGAAAGCGCAAGGAGCAAACTAGCCGTCCCAATGCAACGCATGAGCTTCATTTCAAAATGACTTTCTCCGAAGCATTCGGTCCCCAAGTTTGGTTTACCCTTGCGCTCTGCCTCTACCAAGAGCCGTACACTGGATTGGGGAGCATAAATTTCTCTCGACCCCATTTCAGCCCGTCGCCTTCGGGGAAGTCGTGGGCGGAGTCGCCGAACCATGCCAGCACCTTCAATTTTCCGTAGACGCCCATCCTGCCAGAACCGTCAAACACTTCCTGCCTACGGATGGATTTCTTGTCGGTCCGCACCTTGCGAAAGAGGAAAACGTCGACCTTCTCTACCATGCCGTGAGCTCCTAGGTTTTGGCGAGTCAGCTCGGTATTGTGAGCGTAACGGTTGCTAAGGAAGATGATGCGTCCTCCAGGCACCTTGCGAAGTTTCCGGATGAACGCCTTCACCCCGGGCACGGGCGGCGACTCCTTGCGCTTCACCCACTTTTCCCACGCTTCCTGGCTGTGGCTCTCTCCCTTGGCGTTGAGTTCCACTTGGTATTGCATGTTGTTGAGCACCGTTTCATCCACGTCCATCACGATGGCCCACGGCTGGTCGGTCTTGGCCGCCACCGCTAGCACTTTCTCGGCAGCGGCGGCGTAGGTCTGTTCGCACACGGCCCGGTATTCGCTCGACATCGCGACCCACCGCACGGCCGTCTCCGAGGGCGCGGCGCTGGCGGCGATAAGAAACCCCAACAGGTTCAAGGTCAATGAGATGGATAGTATGTGCTTAATGATTCCGGCCTAGTTTTTCGTTGTTTGTCGCGTGCGGGGTATCGCATTCTTCGCACCCGACTAGACCTGACCGCAAGTCCAAAACCATTAAAGCATCTGCCTCCGACAAGTCCGTTTCCGGAACAAGGATTCCAAGAACGGAATCTCTTCTCACCTAGACATCAAGTGTTGAACGGCGGCAGCCTTTGCGGCAACGTCATCGGTTTGCTCCTCATTTCCTTCATCATGACCAAGTTCCGTTTCCTCTTAACCTTCCTACTCCTCGGCCGATTATGCGCCGCCGAGGAAAAGCCAAACCTCGTCTTCATCATTGCGGACGACTGTACCTTCCGCGACGTCGGCTGTTACGGCGGGCAGGCCAAGACCCCGAACATAGATAAGCTGGCCACCGAGGGCATGAGGTTCACCCGCTGCTTCCAGGCCGCCCCGATGTGCTCGCCCACGCGCCACAATG
>CAXGVD010000368.1:0-3541 GCA_964012695.1 uncultured Opitutia bacterium | reverse complement strand
CGGCCCCGCCGCTCACCAAGTTTACCTTTTCCTCGTCCCCTCCCGGTCTGGTGCGGACATGGACGGGAATGGTTGTGTGCCCGCGGCTGATGCCGAGGTCGCTGTCCTGCACAACGATGGATAGGGCCACGCCCGGCTCATGCCAACGCTTGGAGATTTGCCCCAGACGACCGACGGCCCGAAGAAGCTGGAGCTGATCCATGTAGCGTTGCTCGAGCCCGTACACCTCGGCGAGGTTGTAGAGGGTTTCGTTGGCCAGCTTGACGTCGGGCACGCGTTCGAGGACGGATCGGAAGATGTCGCGGGCTTCGTCCCGGTCGCCTTGTCGGCTGGCCAGCAAGCCGCGCATGAACTCCGCCCGAATGACCACCTTGGGGTCCCGGCTGTTGGCTAGGTCCTCGAAAATCTCCTCCGCCTTAGAATAGTTCTTCTGGGCCATGAAGGTTTCGCCGATGCCGAAATCGGCCTCGGTCGCATCGGGGGTGTCGGGATAGGAATTCTTGACCGTGGTGAACTCGCCGCGGGCGGAATCAAAACGTAGCCACTTGAAGTAGTTCCGCGCGAGCAACAAGCGTACTTCGGCCTTCTCTGAATCTGAAAAATTTGGGGACTCGCCGTTCTTCAACAACCAAATGTCGAGCAGGTTCTCGACCCGCTCGTGGTTCTCGTCGCCTCCAGCCGCGAGGTGGGACTGAGAAGCGAAAAGAATGAGTTCGAGGGGGAGTTCGTCCCGGTGTTTGTCGAAGAGAGCTCTTTGTGCGAGGTAGGACTCTAAGGCCCGCTCGCGGTCACCAAGCCGAAGCTGGAGAAGAATCTCCATGAGGGGAGCCAAGGGACTGTCCTTATCGATGGTCATGCCGATTCCGCCGATGCGAGAATAGGCTTGGGCGAGGAGACGGCGTGCGTTCTCCTTGTAAGAACCGGAGACATTGGAGGCGTAGGCTTGGGCGGCAGTCAGCAAGGTGGCCGCCCCAACATGATCATTTGCAGTAAGAGCCGCTTGTGCGAAGGTGAGGGCGACGTTCCAGCCGTGCGAACTGTTGTCCGCCCTAAAGAGGGAGGCCCGCATCTCCTTGAGGCGCTCTACCTCGGTTTCGGGCTTCTGCGAATCGATCTGGAGCAGGGCCAGACGTGCATAGAGTGAATAGTTCCACAAGTCCGCGTCACGAAGAGCGACGAGCAGACGAACCTTATCCTCTTCCGAAAGTTCCTCGTCGGAGCGAACCTTGGAAATCCAAGCGTTCACTTTGCCCGCATCCATGGTGAAGCTGCGGGTTGGTCGTTGGTCCTGTCGGTTCCGAGCTTCATTGATGACGCGGATGAAGCCGTTCCAGTCCTTCTTGGCGAAGAGAATTTCGGCATAGTCCGAAGCGAAGGCCGCATGCTGGTCGTTGTCCGCCTTGCGCCACTTGTCAAACTCGCGGGACTTGGCGTTTTCGTCAGCGTCGCGCAACCGGTAGTGCACAGCGTTTCGGAACTCAGCGTTGTCCGGTTCCACGCCGACGTGACGGTTGATGTAGTCGTCTGCCTCAGTGGTCATGTTGCGGTCCAAGAGGATGGTCACGTTGGACCCAAGGCCGCCGATGCTCCTACCGTGCTTTTCCTCGGCCTTGGCCACGTATTGGTGAACTTGGCGAAGAAGAGCGTCGTTCCCAGCCTCGGCGGCTGCCTCGTAGGCTTGGCGCCAACGAGTGGAATCGTTCACGGGGTCGGCCTGCAATAAATGACGGAGTGCTTCCAGCCTGTCCCCCGCGTTCCCGTACTGAGCAGCTTCCAGCCACTGGGAGGCGTAAGAGGCGTCCTTGGGGAAACGCTTGGCCAGCTCCTTGAAGTGGGGTACGGCCAAAGCCTTGTCCTTATTGCCTGCGTATTGGCGGTAGTCGTATCCCAGTTCGGAGTGAAAGCGAACGAACTTCCGTTCGGTGTTGAGCTTGCGGGATAGGGGGAGGAATGCGGCGGGCTTGTTGGCGGTCACCGCCTTGTCGAAGGCGACCCACTCGGCCACTTCGGGATGGTTGGACAAATTCTTGACGCGCTGGCGAAACCACTTGCGGTTGGCCTTTTCAAGATCAGTGCTTCCTGCCCCCTTGGCCCAGCTCTGCATCCAAGAGCGGTAGTGGGAGAGGTGTCCGTTGGCTTCCGCGTACTTGACCAGTTCCTCTGCCTCGCGGCGAAAGGTTCCCTCGTCGGGAGCGGAGGAAAGAAACCAGTTCAGAGCCGAAACGCCGTAGCTATGGTTCGGGGCTTCCTCGCGAAGCAATTGCCGGGCTTCCCCGCGGGCCCGGTTTACGTCCTTCATCCGGTCACGATACACCTCGATGGCAAGGGCGTAGCGCAAGACGTAGCGCTTGCCGGCTTCCGCCTTGCTCAAAGCTTCGCGCAGAACGCGCTCGGCCTCGGCCAAACGATTCTCGTCCAAGGCGTGCAACCAGCGGACGTAATAGTTGGCCAAATCACGGGAGCCTGGTTCGTGGGCCAACCCTTCCACAGCAGGGGCCAAGGCGAGGTCGGTTTGCTTGTCCCGTGCATAGGCGTGGGCAAGATTTGAAAGGGCTTGGCCAAGGTAAGACCGGTTTTCCGGATAACGCCTTTTGTACTCGTCCACGAAGGGCTTGATTTGATTCCCCTTGGCTCCGCTGTCATAAAGGCGGCCAATGAGTTGCCGGAGGTAGGTTTCGCTCTCCCGTTGCTGTTCCCATGCTCGGCGGTAGTGATTGAGGGCATTGGCTCGTTGCCCTGAATTCCAGAGAGAATCACCGACGTCGTAATGGAGTTTGGCCCGACGGGCAGGGTCCCTCACCAAGTTGCGTTGGACGACCTTTTCGCCGATGGCGGCGGCGGTCTTCCTGTCCCAATTGCCGTGAACGCAACGGCCGAAGGCGTACAGAGCCAATGCCTCGGCAGGCGTGCCGTTCAACCTGTCAAGTAGTTCCAAGGCGATGCGTCCACACTCGCGGGCGTTCGCCGTTCCTCCCGCGTCCCCAAAGAGCTTGACGGCCCGGTAGGCGCTCTTCACGTCCTTGCCGCCGGAAGCCCGCCAAGCTTGCTCGAAAGCCTGGGCGGCTTCGGGGCGTTTACCTTGGCGATCGAGGACTTCCCCCAATTCGCGGGCCACCTGCGGGGCGGCGGGGTCCTTGCCGTAGAACGAAAGGAACTGGCGGGCGGTGGAAACCACGTCCTCGCTACGGGAGAGGATGAGGTGCCCGTCCAACAGCTTGAGCATGACTTCCTTGTGGCGGGGGTGGTCGCGGTGCGTCTTCACGAAGACGTTGCCCGCCCGGACGAGGCCGAAGCCCCGGGCGTTCTCGTGGTAAAGGTCCACCAGCTCGAGCAGAGTGTTGGCGCCTTCCACGGTGGAGACGTCCAACTTGCGGACTTGAGCCTCCAAGTCGGCGGCCTTGCGGGAGACCTCGTCAAGACCTTCCTCTTGGGCGAAGGCAGCCCCGCTGGCGCAGCAGGTGAAGAGAGCGAGAGAAACGAGAGAGCGGAGTTTCATTGCAGTAAGTAAAAGGGTGAAGGTTCAGAATAACTGGATGATTCG
>CAXGVD010000367.1:0-3559 GCA_964012695.1 uncultured Opitutia bacterium | reverse complement strand
ACGGCAATATCCTCGTCAATGCGATGACGGTGGGCGTCGCCGATGCGGACAAGATTTTCTACAGCGCAGCGACGAACGCTTTGGAAGTCGCCGAAGTCGTCCGTATCCTGCGCCACGAAAACCCACAGGAACCCAACGAAACCCGCGACCTCACTCTCGCCCTCGCCACCCGCATGCTGGCCATGGCAGATCCCGTTTCTTCCGAAGCCGACAACCGGAAACGCCTCTCCGACGCCCTTGCCACGGGCCAGGCCCACGAGCGCTTCCTCCGAATGATTGAGGCCCACAACGGCGACACCTCCTGCACGGAAAACCCTGAACGCCTGGCCCAAGCCGCAATCGTAGAGCCACTCCCCGCTCCCGCCTCCGGTCACTTGGAAGCAGTGGACGCCGAGCAAATCGGCCTCACCGCCTTTCACCTCGGGGCTGGCCGGAAAAGCAGGGAGGACGCCGTGGACCACGCCGTCGGCCTGAGCGAACTGAAGCAGGTCGGCGACACAGTCACGGAAGGCGAACCTCTCGCCATCGTGCACGCCCGCTCGCACGAAGACCTCGAAGAAGCCCGCCGACGGCTCCTCCCCGCCTTTCGCCTCTCCCCCGAACCTCGGGAGGCTCCGCCACGCATCCTGGGGACCTTTCTTCCCGAGGAACTTTCCTAATCAGCGAAGTGGCATGATAGATGTAGAAGCCATTCCCCAACCCACCGACGAGGAACTGCAGGCCCTGCCCCGCGACCTCGCCTTTCGCCCCGTCCGTAACGAAAAACCCGAACACCTCTCCCCCGAGCAAATAAACCGCTACAACGAACGCGGCTACCTCATGCCCTTCCAAGCCCTGGACGAAAACGAATCCGACGACCTGAGAACCTTCTTCGACAACGTCCTCGCCCAAGCCGAAGCCGCCGGCCGAAACAGCTACTCCGTCAGCACCGCCCACCTCCGTCACGGTCGCATCTACGACCTCATGAGCCACCCCCGTATCCTCGGCCCCGTCGCCGACCTCCTCGGTCCCAACGTCGTGGCTTGGGGGGCCCACTTCTTCTGCAAACTACCCCGAGACGGCAAACGCGTCGGCTGGCATCAGGACGCCGCCTACTGGCCCATTACCCCCACCCGCACCGTCACCGCCTGGCTCGCCATCGACCAAGCCTCCCCCGAAAACGCCAACATGCGCTTCCTTCCTCGCACCCACCTCCGAGGCGCACTGCCCTACCAAAGAAACAGGGACGAAAGCGAAGTCCTGAATCTCCTCGTCCCCGAAGCCGAAACCTATGGCGACGACCCCGTGGACGTCACCCTCACCCCTGGCCACTTCTCCCTCCACTCCGACCTCCTCCTCCACGGCTCCGAAGCAAACGAATCCGACAAGCGGCGTTGCGGTCTCACCCTCCGTTACGCCGCCGCCCAAGTCCGGGCCCACTACGGCTGGCACCACAAAGGCATTCTCGTCCAAGGCCAAGACCTGGACAACCATTGGGTCAACCACCCCCGACCCGAGTAGCTTCCTAAATTTCCATCCCTCCCGGCCAAGCTCGGGTTTGACCCCCAGACAGCCCTGCCTCAAAGTCTTCTCTCCCTTATGAAACCTGCCTATCTCTTCCTCCTCTCCTCCGCAATCTCCTGCTCGGCTCTTCTTTCCGCCGCGCAGCGTCCCAATGTTCTCTGGATCACGGCGGAGGACATGAGCCCCGCCCTCGGTTGCTACGGGAACGAGTACGCCTTCACCCCCAACCTCGACGCCCTCGCCAAAGAAAGCGTCCGCTACCTGAACGCCTTCGCAACGGCACCCGTCTGTTCGCCCGCTCGCTCCTGCCTCATTACGGGCATTCACGCCGAGTCTCTCGGCACACAGCACCTGAGGTCCGACTTCCCCATACCCGCTTTCGTCCACGGCTTCCCCCACTACCTCCGCCAAGCCGGCTACTACACCTCCAACAACGTCAAGACGGACTACAACACGGCCTCCGAAGCGCGCCTCGTCAATGAGTCCTGGAACGAAAGCAACTCCAACGCCCATTGGCGCAAACGAAAGGACGAGGAAAAGAAACTGCCCTTCTTCGCCGTCTTCAACCTGATGGTCTCCCACCAGTCCCGGAGCATGGTTTACCCATACGAACGCTTCCAAAAAGAAGTGCAGGCCCAACTTCCTCCCTCCCAAAGACACGACCCCGCCAAAGCCCCCATTCCCCCCTACTACGCGAACACACCCGCCATCCGCCGCGCCGTGGCCCGCTTTCACGATTGCGTGACCGTCATGGACAAGCAAGCTGGCGACCTCCTCCGCCAACTGAAAGATGACGGCTTGGCCGAGGACACCCTCGTCTTCTTCTTCTCCGATCACGGTTCCGGCCTACCACGCCACAAACGGGCCTGCCTCGACTCCGGTCTTCATGTTCCACTCCTCGTCCGCTTCCCCAAAAAGTACGCCCACCTCGCCCCCGGCAAACCCGGCTCCACCACCGACCGCCTCGTCAGCTTCGTGGACTTCCCGCCCACTCTACTCTCCCTCCTCGGTCTCCCCGTTCCCGACTACATGCAGGGCAAGCCCTTCCTCGGTCCCAAGACTACCAACCCCCGCCGCTACGTCCACGCCGCCCGAGACCGGGTAGACGAGGCCTACGACTTCGCCCGCGCCACTCGAGACAAACAATGGCTCTACGTCCGCACCCTCCGCCCCGACCTCGGCTTCAACCAACCCACCTACTACTCCGACCTCGGAGAGGTCCGCCACGAATTCCACCGACTCGCCCAAAAGCCCGACGTCCTCACCCCCGCCCAACGGGCCTACATCGCCCCCACCCGCCCTATCGAGGCCCTATATGACTGCCAAGCCGATCCACACAACCTCCACAACCTAGCCTTAGCCCCCAAGTACGCCAAGCAGCTCCAACGACTCCGTGCGGAACAACTCCGCCATACCCGCCAAGTCCGCGACCTCGCCTACCTCCCCGAGGAAATCGTCCGCAAGATGAGTGACGACTCCACCCCCTACGAAGCCGCTCGCAAACTACCCTCCTTCCCCTCAGACGACTTGCTCGACGCCGCCGAACTCATCGGTATTGACGAGGAAGAACGCGACACCCTCCTCAATCTCCTCGGCCAAAACGACCCCGCCGTCCGCCACTTCGGTCTCCTCGCCCTGGGCGAACACGATTACGTCTGCGAATCCTGTTTCCCCGACCTCCGCTACGTCATGGAAGAGGACGACTGCGGCACCAACCGCATCCTCGCCGCTGCCCTCCTCCTCGAAAACGGACAGGAAGACGCCCTCCCCCTTCTCCTCAAGGAACTCCGCGGCGACGACCCCGACCTCGTCCTCCGGGCCGCCCGCTCCCTCGAACTCCTCGGATCCGCCGCCAAACCCGCCGTCCCCACCATGCGCAAAGTCCTCGACGCATGGCGCCCCAAACGCAAACAAGGCCCGCTCGGCCTTTTCATTGAATTCTCCATCGAATCCGCTCTCCGCCGCCTAAACGCTCCCTTCGGCCACCCCACCCTCTCTTACTGAACGCACCAACACAACACCACCAAAAACAAACAAAAAAAGAATTATTATATCA
>CAXGVD010000366.1:0-3571 GCA_964012695.1 uncultured Opitutia bacterium | reverse complement strand
AAGCCATTGGCGAGAAGGCCGTGACCTATTCCCTTGATGGTGAAAAAAGCGAAATTGCCGCTGACCTTGTGCTCGTAGCGACTGGTCGCCGCCCCAACGTTTTGGGGTTGGGTCTGGAAGACTTGCGGGTGGACTTTGACGAGCGTGGCGGCATTCGGGTGGACGATCGCTGCGCCACCAATGTTCCTGGCGTCTGGGCTGCGGGTGACGTTACCGGAAAAGCTTGGTTGGCTCATGCCGCCAGTCGTATGGCTGAGGTTGTTACGAACAACCTCACTGGGCGGCCTGATCGTATGCGTTACGATGCACTTCCCGCCGTCGTATACACAAGCCCGGAGGTGGCTGTGGTCGGCTTCACCAAGGAGCAGGCTGAAGAGCGTGGTTTGCAGGTGAGTACGGGCAAGATTCCCATGAGCATAAACGCTCGATATCTGGCTGAGCATCCCGACGAGGGCGGGCTCTGCAAAGTGGTGGTGGAGCAAGGAACCCGACGTTTGCTCGGCGTCCACATGGTGGGCGGTGCCTGCTCGGAAATGATTTTCGGAGCCGCCGCTATGCTCGAAACGGAACTGAGGGAAGGGGAAATAGACGAAATCGTCTTCCCGCACCCAACCGCCTCCGAAGTCATGAAGGATGTGTTCATGGCCGTGAGATGAATACTCTTCATCCTGCTCGTATTCGCCCCTAGTACTCGAAAAACCAAAATCTAACTTTTTCTCGCCATGCCCAAGTCACAAATCGTCGAACCTTCCAAGGAACGCAGCACAGGTTCCCTGACCTGTCCGGACATACCGCTCAACCAATACGCCGGAACCATCGAGCAAGAACTGGAGACGCACGGGGCGGAAGCCCTCGTCGGCTTGTACGAGGACATGTTCCTCATACGTGAATTCGAGAGCATGCTTCAGGCCATCAAGACGCAGGGCACCTATCAGGATCTGGAGTACGACCACAAGGGCCCCGCCCACCTTTCAATCGGCCAGGAGGCTTCTGCCGTGGGGCAGGCTTTTCTCCTGAGCCCCGACGATCACGTGCTCGGTTCCCACCGTTCCCATGGAGAGATTCTGGCCAAGGGCATGTCCGCCATTCGCAAGCTGGACGATGACGCCCTTCAAGCCATCATGAGGGACTTCCTTGGCGGCGACTGCCTTCGTGTGGTGGAGAAGGACGGCCCCGCCGAGGTGAAGGCCCTAGCCCGTGACTTCCTCCTCTACGGCGCCCTCGCCGAAATCTTTGGGCGCGAGACGGGCTTCAATCGAGGCTTGGGCGGCTCCATGCACGCCTTTTTCACGCCCTTCGGCGTGTACCCGAACAACGCTATCGTTGGCGGTTCGGCGGACATCGCCGCCGGGGCCGCTCTCTTCAAGAAGGTCAATCAAAAGCCTGGCCTCGTTATCGCCAACGTGGGCGACGCCTCTATGGGGTGTGGCCCTACCTGGGAAGCCATGAACTTTGCCGGGATGGGGCAGTTTTACGAACTGTGGGAGGAATCACGTCGAGGCGGTCTTCCCGTCATCTTCAACTTCATGAACAACTTCTATGGCATGGGCGGCCAGACCTCGGGTGAGACCATGGCTTTCGACTGCCTCGCCCGAGTCGGAGCCGGCGTGAACCCAGAGGCCATGCACGCCGAGCGCGTGGATGGCTACAACCCGCTGGCCGTGGTGGACGCTATCCGCCGCAAACGCGAACTGCTGGAAGCCGGGCGCGGGCCTGTCTTGCTGGAGACTATTACCTACCGCTTCTCGGGGCATTCGCCCTCCGATGCCTCCTCTTACCGGTTGAAGGAGGAAGTCGAGGCTTGGCAGGCCGTGGACCCTATCGACGCCTTCGCCGCCGATCTGAAAGGGGCGGGCGTTCTCGACGACGAAGCCCGCGAGGCCATCGTCGCCGAAACCCAAGCCGCCATGCGCAAAGCTTGCTTGCGGGCCGCCGACTTGGAGATCTCTCCCCGTCTTGCCTCCGAGAAAATCGGCGACCTCATGTTCTCGAACCGTCGCCGAGAAAACTACGACGAGTCGCGTCAACCCGAACTTCTCATCCCTTCCGCCGAGAACCCTCGCGTCCAAGCCCTCGCCAAGAAAAGCCGGGCGGGCGTAGTGGACGGCAAGCCAGTCTCCAAGAACAAAGTCTTTCAGTACCGGGACGCCATCTTCGAGGCCATCCTTCACCGCTTCGAAAACGACTCCACTCTCGTTGCCTACGGCGAGGAAAACCGGGACTGGGGAGGGGCCTTCGCCTGCTATCGAGGCCTCACCGAATCCCTGCCGTACCACCGCCTCTTCAACTCACCCATTTCGGAAGCTGCCATTGTCGGCACCGCAGTGGGCTACGCCCTGGAAGGCGGACGAGCCCTGGTGGAGCTTATGTATTGTGACTTTATGGGCCGGGCGGGCGACGAAATCTTCAACCAGCTCGCCAAGTGGCAGAGCATGAGCGCGGGCATTCTTGAAATGCCCGTGGTCCTGCGCGTTTCGGTTGGCTCCAAGTACGGCGCCCAGCACTCTCAGGACTGGACCGCCCTCACCGCCCACATGCCAGGCCTCAAGGTCTTCTTCCCCTCCACCCCCTATGATGCTAAGGGCCTCCTTAACGCCGCACTGGCGGGCAGCGACCCCGTCGTCTTCTTCGAGAGTCAGCGTCTCTACGACGTGGGCGAACTTTTCGAGCCCGAGGTTCCCGCCGGTTACTACGAGGTGGAACCCGGCCCGCCCGCGCTGCGCCGCTCGGGCAAGGACCTCACTCTCGTCACTATCGGCGCTACCCTATATCGGGCCCTCGAAGCCGCCGACCTCCTCGAACAACGCCACGGCCTCACTTGCGACGTCTACGACCTCCGCTCCATCAATCCGCTCGACTACGAACCCCTCGTCGAGTCCGTCCGCAAGACGGGCAAAGTCCTCGTCGCCTCTGACGCCTGCGAGCGCGGTTCTTTCGCAAACGATGTCGCCGCCAACCTCGGGCGTCTCGCCTTCGACGCGCTCGACGCGCCGCCCGTCGTAGTCGGCTCCCGCAACTGGATTACGCCCTGCGCCGAGGTGGAAGAGGACTTCTTCCCCCAACCAAGCTGGATATTGGACGCCGTCCACCAAGGCATCCTGCCTTTGGACGGTCACCAACTCAGCACCAATCCCTCCTCCGGTGAACTTATCCGCCGCCATCGCCAAGGTGTTTGAACCTGTCGTCCATGAGCACGCTTACCCGCCAAGAACGAGCCGCTGAACTGCTGGATGACGCCCGCCTCGAACACGAGGGCGTTTTCCTTGTCGGCCCCGAACAAATTCGCCTGCTTTCAGACGAATTGCCCGCCTCTGCCTTCGACGGCTCTGGCTTCGTGCTGGCTGGCTTCGGCAACTGCCGCTGTGCCTCAGACGCCAAGGCCATACGCCAGTTCGACTCCCACGCCCGAGTCCCTGACGGCGTGGAGCAAATCGCCCTCGGCCACGAAACCCTTCAGCTCGTCCTTCAGGCTCCCGAAGGTTCTGGCTTTGTCCCTGGGGACCTAGTGGTCGTTCCCCCCGGCCACGCCAGCGACCCCATCGCCCCCGCCACATTCGAGCCCGCTCCCGGT
>CAXGVD010000365.1:0-3578 GCA_964012695.1 uncultured Opitutia bacterium | reverse complement strand
GAAACGAGCGGTGAACTTGACGGCGACTTGGGCAGCCACGTCGAAAATCTCTCGTTTGTAGAAATACTCGGAGATGCGAATCATGGCGTTGGCGATGAGCGGGCTCTTCGGATAGGTGGAAGCGAGGGTGACGTAGGCCTCCAGGGCGTCGTCGAAACGTTCAGCTTCCTCGTAGGCTTGGGCGAGCTTGTACTGGGCGTCCGAGGCGAGCGGATGCTCGGGGAAGTTGCGGACGATGGTCTCGTAAGCCTCGATGGCCCCACCCCACTCCTTGAGTTCCTGTGAGAACTGGCCAAGCAGGTAGTTGACGCGCGGAGCGTACTTGGGATCCGGATAGTCCTCCACAAGTTGCTTAAGGGACTGCCGCCCGCGTTCGAGGTCATCCGCCGCCTCTTCCTCGCGCCCAAGCTTGCGGTGACTCTTGAAAAGCTCGAAGTAGCTCTCGGCGACGTGGAACTGCGTGCGAACGGCAAGTTCTTCGTCGGCGAAGATTTTGCTGAAGGAGGAGACGATGCCGTCCGCCCCGATGGAAACAGCGGACTCCGCGGAAACCTCCAAGGTTCCCTCCTCAGAGTTGGCGGCGGGATCGTGGTAGGACACCGCGAGCAAATCGCCGAAGAAGGTTTCCACAGTCATGTTTTCGTCGAGGTTGCTGGCGGTCGGCTCCTCGGCGGCCCCTAGCCGGAATGAAGCGGTGAAGACACCGCTGTGGCTGAGGGTTTCCTCCAGCTCCACGGTTTCGGACTCGCCCAATTTGGTCTCCAGCTTAACTTCGACCAAGTCGCGTTCGTCCGAGATGTCGCGGTCGGGGTCGATGACGCGCAGGTACAGTTTCTCACCGACGTAGAGCAACTCCACCGGCTCCTCGTACTCGGGGCCGGTAATGGCGATCGCTCCGTCGGCGATCATCTTGCCCTTGGAGGTGAGGACAGTTCCGTTGTCCTCGGGACGGTCCACGTCCTCGTAGGCGGCGGTGAGGAGGTCGGCGCCGGTGAGATTCACCACGCGGACGGTGAGGTTGGGACCGTCTTCAAACTCTTCGTCCTCGGGCGGCACCAGACGTCCGGGCAAGTTGCCGGGCGTGCCCTCCCCAGTCGGCACTACCACCGGGCTGTCAGGACCACCGAGCCGCAGAACGGCCTGCCCGACGAAACGGCCTTCGTACAAGGGCCAGTTGGAAAAGCCGGGCGGAGCCGTGGTGGCTTGGCCAAAGGCGGCGGACAATTCGCACTCCAGGACAGCCTCGCGGGTGGCGTCCCCCTCCCCCACGACGACCTTCACCCGCGTGGTGGAGCGGCTGTCCTTGGCGGCGTCGGGGTCGAAGACTTCCACTGTGAGCGGCATCTCGTAGGTAAAGCCGACGACCTCGGCGGGCTCCTCTGCCTTCGGTAGGTAGGTGGCACTCACCGCACCCGAAAAGGAGCGAACGTAACGCGTCTCGACAATGCGCACGGAGCCCTCCGTCGGTTGCCGCACGAAAACGACTCCTTCTCTTGGGAAGGAATGTCCGGGAAAGGTGTTCTGGGGATCCACGTAACGCAGGTTCACCCGGTCTCCGGAAGCCACGACAAGCTTGCCTTCCTCTTCTTCGGCGGAGGTGTCCACCTCTGTGCGGAATACGCCCGTGCTCTCTCCAGTCTCGATAGCCTTGAGTGTAATCGGTTCGTCCGCGTTGCGGAAGGCCTGCACGGTGATTTCGTCTACGTCGGCGGTGACGTCCATGTCGTAGTCGGTCACCTCAATGACAATGCGTTCGCCGGGGTCGATGCGCATGAGGTCCTTCTCGATTTGTTGGACCTGCCCGTTGCCCGAGCGAACAAACTCGTAACTGATGGGGCTGATACCCGCGTTGAAGTAGGTGGCGGTGAGGTCCTTGGTGAGGAGGCGGTTCTTCATTCCTCCACGGGCGAATTCATCCACGTAGGAAGCCGTCACCACGTCGCCCGCCGTGATTTCAAGAACGTCGTTCTCGGCCATGGCGAGCACGTCGGCCTCCGTCGGCACGATGAGGTCGGCGCCCGCCCTAACCTCCACTTGGTTGATGGCGAGGGACTGACCGACGTAATCATCAACAGTTATCCTAACGTGACGCACGTGCGCGGCAGGCAGTGAAAAGTTCCAGTTGGAACCCTTCTTGGTAAGTACGGGACCCGCGGGGGCCTCCTCCTTATTTTCGCCTTCCTTGGGAAGATCAATGCCGGCGAGGTCGAAATCGGAGGGACGGAAGGGGCCCGAGACGACCTGCTCCACGTTTGGATTTTCCCGAGCACGAACGAGGTTGACGCCCTTGGCGGGATCGGCGACATAGGCAAGCACTGTAAGTTCGTGGGCGCCGGCTTCCAAAAACACGTCCGCGGAACGAGCCTTGCGGACATTCTGTTCGTCCGCTTCGAGAACAAGTTTTCCGTCGAGCAGGATGGCCGCGTTGTCAGATGTGACGGTAAAGCGCGACGCTCCGGCCTTGGGTTGGGCGTAGAGCCCGGACCAGACGATGACCCTCGGTGCCTTGGCGTCCTTTCCTCCTTCCTCGGCGATCACGGGATCCTGCTCCCACTCCAAGGTTTCCACCTCCTCCGCGGACTCGGGCTCGCGGCGAGTGAGCCGGTCCACCACTTCGTTCCAAATGTGAAAACGACTCCCGGAGGCCCGGTAAACGCGCCTGATCAGGGCACCACCCGCGAAACCAGGGTCCTTGGCTTCCAATGCGGCAGGAACGCGGGCCAGTTCGTACCAAAAACGCCCGTCGTGACTGCCGTGCAGTTTCATCCGGACGGGAGCTTGATTTGGCCTTTCGAGACGTCCGTCCCGCAAATGCGGGTTTCCATCCTTCTCCTTTTCGAAACGTCCGTTCGCTGGGTTGTAAGCCAATGTGGTGGCATTGCCATCGGCGTTTGTGAGGATGAAGATTTCCTCGGCCCCGTCGTAGCTCCACTTACCCTTGGAAGTTTCCTCGCCAGCCTTGGCTTCGTAGGAACCATCATCGCCAAGAAGGAGGGAGTGATCCCGGCCCTCGGCGTCCTTGTAGGTCCAAGTCTTGGTAGGCGTGGGTTGGGCGGGCGAGCGAACGGTGACCTCCGTCACGTCGTACACGTCCTTCAGGTCCACGGTGAGCCACTTGGGGGCGGCTCCGTCCGGCTCGCTGACCCATGAGGTCGACGCGTCGTTGTCGATGGCCATGAGGGGATTGCTCTCGATGGACACATCGCTGGCAAGGGCGCCAGCGGGCAATTCACCCGTCTTCGCTCGTCCCAGGAAGATGCCCGTGCTTGCTCCCGTCTCCTTCAGTTCCACGGTCACGGAATCCCCGCTCGTGGCTTCCAGTTTTACCAAGGTTGCGTCGTCTTCGTCGGTAAGGTCTCGGTCGAAATCCTTCACTCGAAGGTAGACGTAATTGCCAGGCTTGATTTGGTTTGTAGGGCGTCCCTCGGAGGAAAGCTCTATCTCGTCCGCGTCCTTCTTGTCGTCGGCCACGAGTTCGTCGGTGAAGGATTCGTCCGCATCACCTTCCTCGATGACGAGACTGCTGGCGGCGTCGAATTCGGCATCGGCGGCGACGTAAATCTCATTCGTGCCAAGCA